>JBJEJT010000189.1:0-3139 GCA_051878255.1 Candidatus Cryptobacteroides sp.
AGATCGGGGACGATATTTATGTCCAGGGTACGGTCACATCCAGTGACGCCAATGGAAACTGGTCTCAGAAAGTGGTTTTCCAGGATGAAAGCGCCGGCATCTCAATTTTTGCCGACCTCGGGTCCTCCAACCAGCTCTTCCCGGTGGGGAGCAAAGTTTCCGTACAGTGCAAGGGAATGGTGCTCGCAGATGTGAACGGCATACTCTGCCTCGCTGCATCCGTTTCGGGTGACGGCTTGCAGAAGAGTGCCGCAGCCATCGACAACCGCCGCATACGCAATTCAATGTTCACCGTTGGGAACGGAGGGACTGTGAGCCCGTACCCTATGGCACTTTCCGACCTCGATGCCGCCTCACATTTCAAGGACGACTGCCTCGTGGTGCTGGAGGATGTATTCTTCCAGACTTCGGACCTTCCTTTTTCCAACGAGGGTGGCTCTTCGGAACAGTATCGCACCGTCTATGACAGCGACGGCAACACTGTGCTGCTCTGTACCAGCGACGGAGCCACGATGGCAGGCAGCCGGCTCCCCTCCGGCAAGGGTTCCATCACGGGCATACTCAACTATCCCAACGGCACTCCTTCCGTGATGATACGCGGTCTCGACGATTTGAAATTCAATTCCTCCGAACCAGTTGAAATCAATGACCCCGACGACTATATCTCAGATATTTTCATATCCGAATACTATGCTTCGGGAGGATGTGTCTATGTCGAAATCTTCAATGCCGGAGAGACAGTCGTGAACCTTGCCGATTATGCCATAGCAAGGGACAATATGTCCGACGGCAATTTCGGAACCGTACTCCAACTTCCTGAGAAGCCTCTCGGTCCTTTCGGAATGGCAGTTTTCTTCAATGCAGCGGCTGCAGAGAAGTTCGACGCCGTACCTGCCTCGGAATGGGACCCTCTGCGCACCAACGTCTCGGACCTCAGCCTGGATGCGCTCGAACTGGACGGAAATGCACAGATTGCCCTTCTGTGCGGAACGGAGACTATCGACATCCTCTCGACCACCAACAAGTTCGACTGGGCAGCTGAAAAGACCCTCGTCCGCCGTCCCGGAATAAAGGGGCATTCCAAGCCGAGCGACTACACCCGTGCCGATGCCGGATGGATAACCAAAGTGGCAGGCAACGCCCACAACCTGGGCAACCACCGCTTCTTCGACACCGATCCGGACTTCGATAATCCGACAAGAGTGGAGCCTGTTCCCATACTCAACCTCAGGAACAGACCTGCGGGTGCGATTTCCGAATACATTTCCATCACCGGCAGGGTTACCTCCGCCCGTGAATCCGGAAACGTGCTTCCGGAACGTCTTTTTATGCAGGACGACTCCAACAGGGGTATATGCGTGGCTTTCCGCAAGGGGCAGCACCACCGTTACAATCCTGGAGATGAAATCACACTCGATGTATATGGCTCTCAACTGACCTATGAAGACGGACTTTGCGTGCTTGACGGCTGTTTTGTTTCCCGTTCCTCGCTCACGGACTCTCCTAACCTTATGCCGGACCCGGTCGAGGCTTCCGTATCCCAATTGGCAAACCTCCAGTCAATGTATGTGTACATCAAGGACGTTCAGGCGGAAGACAGTGAAATAGGGAACAACTGGTCCTCACATTCCATACTTTCCTGCGACCTTTTCGGCAATCGTTTCTATGTGTCCACCCTCGGGACAGCAGACTTCGCATCGGATCAGGTGCCACAGGAAAGCGGCTCCATTTCCGGAATCGCCACCGTGACCGCTGACGGCTATGCGTTGCTTCCGCGCAATTCTGCAGACTTGTCCGAACTCAATTCGGGTCGTTTCGTGCCTATAGTGGCAGAGCAGGTGCCTGTGTCGAGGCTTGACGGGATTGCTGACGGGACAGTGAGTGAGGAAATCAGGGTGACGGTTTCCGTCATTTCCGACAACAGCGGAGGAAATATGCCGGGTAGCCGTATCTTCGTACAGGATGAGACAGGAGGATTCCTTCTCCAGCTGCCTGACGGTTCCGGTCCTTTCGATTTCGGACAGACCCTCATCGTGGTGCTCGAAGGAGCTTCGATAGACAGGACTTCCTCTTTCGTCGTAACACCTCCTGCATCCACTTCAGTCGTGAAGATAGGGGCACCAGACCCTTCATTCCAGCCGGTCGGAATCACTCCGTCGCAAATTTCCGACAATCTCTACAGACTTGTCACGGTTTCATCCGTCGAGCCTGACGAGGAGTTCAGGATGAGCACTTTCAAAGGGACGATAAAGTTCAATGCGAAAGGCACGTCGAAGAGTATCAATGTGGTTACGGAGGACACTGCCGAATGGTATGGTTCATATCTTCCGCTTGCCACAGGCTCCATAACCGGACTCATTGCCCCTGATGGGGACAATTATGTGCTCTATCCGAGATTCAAATCCGACCTTGCCGGTCTTCCGAGCCGTGGAACCAGACTCAACGGCGAGAAGGTAGTCTATTTCGTGCCGAGCACAGAACCATCGGCAGACCTGATGATTTCAGAGGTCGTTATGGGTGACCTCGATGCCAACGGAGTTCTGCTTTCCACAGTCGCCAGAAACAAGTGCAACTCCAAGTTCATCGAATTGTTCAACCCTACCGGAGCCGATTTGTCTCTTGAGAATTACAGGGTGGCTTGCATCAAGTACAACAATGCAGTCAATCGTTCGGACATCACCTATTGGCAGTTCCCTTCGGGACTTTCACTCAATCCTGGCAGAACAGTGGTATTCAAATATGTCAGCTGTGCGATGGGAACGTCCACGACAAACTTTATGACCAATACCCTATGGCCATCCAATTACACCGGGGACTCCAGCCTCACTTCCGGAGTCACCATCGACACTGATGCGGTTCCGGGAGTCATACTGGTGCTGGATGCCAGGGATTATGACAAGACCATAGCCAACTCCACCAAAGCATTCCCTTCCTTTGACGGAAACGACATCCTTGTGGTTCAGAAGACCACTGACGGAGGCACTTCCTGGACTGAAATCGACCGTCTCTTCTCATTGCCTACCGCCGACGGCACTTTCACCGGCAAGGTGTCCTATCCTTTCCTTTCCGGATATATGAGGAAAGCAGGTAAACTCGGAGAAGTTTCGAATGTGACCGATGCGCTTTCGGAGGAATACAC
>JBJEJT010000190.1:0-3135 GCA_051878255.1 Candidatus Cryptobacteroides sp.
AAAGGTAGCCCGGCTCTCGCCAGGCTACAATATGCATTTCTTCGGATGCTTACGTCCGTTGTCATAGAGTTTTTGAAGTTTACCAGCCGGAATTGAAAAGATATGTTTATCTTTGCCCGATGTTCGTGGAGATGAGACTAGGCTTGGTCCATAGCCGCGGAAAGAAAACCTGAATAACGGAATGTCACAGCAATCCACCAACACCAGAATTGCCAAGAACGCCGCCGCCCTGTACTTTCGTATGATTGTTACAATGCTGGTGGGGCTGTACACTTCGAGGGTCATCTTGCAGACCCTGGGGGTGGAGGATTATGGCATCTACAATGTCGTGGGCGGGTTCGTGTCTATGTTTTCGCTCATTTCCGGGTCGCTCAGGGAGGCTGTCAGCAGGTTCCTGACCTATGAACTCGGGAGGGGGGACCGGGAAAGGTTGCGGAGCATCTTCTCGACATCCTGCTTTGTGATGGCTGGGCTTTCGGTCATCATCGTCATCGCCACCGAGACCATCGGGCTGTGGTATCTTTACAACAAGATGGTCATACCTGCGGAAAGGCTTCAGGCAGCGGGGTGGTGTTTCCAATTGTCGGTTGCCTCATTCGTTCTTTCACTTCTCAGCACACCCTACACTTCAGCCATCATCTCTCACGAAAGGATGGGCATATATGCCTGGATATCCATACTCGATGCAGTGCTCAAACTCCTTATATGCTACGCAGTTATGGTGTCTCCGGCAGACAAGCTCGTCTCCTACGCCATCCTGCTGTTCATCGTGGGCGTAATCGACCAGGTCGTCTATTGGGCGTATTGCCGCAGGAACTTCGAGGAATGCAACCTCAGTTTCGTCTTTGAGAAGTCGCTGTTCAGGGAGATGTTCAGTTTTGCCGGATGGAACTTCATCGGCTCGTCCGCCTCTGTCCTCAGGACTCAGGGAGCAGCCCTAATGCTCAATTTCTTCGGCGGACCGCTTGTGAATGCCGCCAATGGGATTGCCACGCAGATTACCAGCGTGGTGTCGAAATTCGTCAGCAACTTCACCCAGGCATTCAACCCGCAGATTACCAAGCAGTATGCCTCCGGGGAATACGAGTCCCTGATGAAACTGCTCATCTACGGGTCCAGGTTTTCCTACTACCTTATGTTTATCCTGGCGCTGCCCGTATTCCTCAATGCCCGGTTCATACTCGAAGTCTGGCTTGGAATAGTGCCCGAATACACTGTGGAGTTCACCAGATGGACCCTTGTCTTCCTGCTCGCCGATTCCGTCTGCCGTCCCATCATCACTGCCAAGAATGCCAACGGAAACATCCGCAACTACCAGATTGTGGTGGGCGGAGTGCTTCTGACGATGCTCCCGATTGCATACATCGGGCTGAAATGCGGTCTGCCGGTAACCTTTGTCCCGCAGATTAACGCGGTTACTGCCATTGTGGCTATTTTCGCACGTATGATTATGCTCAATGGGGATTTCCCCTGCTGGTCGTCTCGTGTCTTCTTCAAGGAAGTCCTCCTGAATGTCATCGTTGTGTCCTTGATTGCCGGAATTGTACCCACTGTCAGCTACAGACTTTTGCCTGAGGGATGGACCAATCTGATTGTAACGACCCTCGTCAGCCTCGTTTCGTCCTGCCTGTGCGTTCTCTTCCTGGGCTGCAGCAGGGACGAGAGGAAACTGATGATTTCGAAAGCCAAGAGGCTACTCAGATTTCCGAGCCGTTTCCGAAAGCAATGAGCATAAGACGGTAGCGGTCCCTGAGTTCGAGATAGGTGTACCGGAACACGGCATTGCTTCCCACCTGGTGCAGTCCGCTTGCCCAAGGGTCAATCTGCACCTTGTTCATCAGGTCCACGTGGGTTTTTCGTGCAAGTTTGCTGGAGGCAGTCCTATAGAGTGGAATGTATTCATTGTCTCCCTTGGACTCGTTGTAAATCCGGACCTTACGTGTGAGACCACACTGCTTCAGCAGTTCTTTAAGAAGCATATTGTATTTCAGGCGACTGAATTTTCCAAGTCCTTTTCTTGCGATCCTAAGAGCCGTAGGCACCAGAGGGGTCTCTATCTCCCTGTTGGTGAGTTGGGTCTGCCTGGTCTTCTGGGGGATGTAGTGGATGAAAGGAATGCCATCGTCGGATATTTCCAGCTTTTCCGGTCCCAGCCTCTGCACGTCCCCGATTCTGCATCCCACGCAACAGTTGAACACAAACACGTCACGCACCCATTCCAGCCGCTTGGGTACCACCGCATTGCACACAGTGTCGAACTCCGCTTTACGCAGAAACACAGGCGCATCGTACATCACGTGCATAATGCTTTTCCTTTTCTCGCGGGTAAGCATACGGAAAGGCGACCTCCTGATTTCTTCCAGGTCTTCCAATTCTGTGAAGAATGCCCTCAAAGCCCTGAGTTCCATTACCACGCTGCTGTTCTTTCTCCTTTTGCGCGGCAAACGCACCCCGGACCGGTAGTACTGGGGATATTTCTCGGCATAGAGGTATTCATCAAAAAGGAACTTCCTGTATTCCAACAATATAGCCGAATCAAATCCGTCTGTTGCCAGCCCCTCCCTATGAGTCATCGACAGCCATCTTTCCAATCTTCCGGCAATGGTACACAATTGCTTGTACCTTAAAGTGCCGATGAATCCCGCATTGTGTGCCTGAGTGATAAATTCCCGATAACGGTCCACAACCGGCTCTGCCACCATTGTCCCCGACTGACAGAAACGCCTTTCTATGACCTCACGCAACGTATTGCTGTTCAATGGCAATCCGTCTTTTTTCATACATTCGTAGGCTGCAGCGATGATTCCTTTATATCTTTCGATTGCGACCTTATACCTTGGGGATTTGTTTTCCGATTCCTTTTCTATCCTATCGCATCTGGAATTGAGTTCGGGACAGTTTGTGCTCCAGTACAGACAAACACCCCGCCCGTCACTCAATCGGAACCGCATAGGGCCCGAGACCTTGTCCGAGCACCTGTACAATGATATACTTGCCATATTCTTGCTGTTTGGTTGGCAAAGATATGGCTTCTTCACTGCCTGTCGCTATCGTCGGGGAGATTTTAGTAATACGAAAAAAATAAGTTGCGTCAGATTTGAATTAGATTTCCGAGGTCAGATTTTCACCCGAAGA
>JBJEJT010000191.1:0-3132 GCA_051878255.1 Candidatus Cryptobacteroides sp.
TCAGCTGATGCAGTAATTGAAAACTGCACCACAACGGGCGAAACCGTAAAAGCCTATACCCAGGTCGGAGGCATTGCGGGAAATGTCACCGCAGCTTCTGTGACAATCAGGGGATGCAGGAGTTCGATGACACTGGGAGCCACAGGTTGGGATACCCATATCGGAGGTATTGCCGGCTATGTGAATTCTGAGGGTTGTGTCATAGAGGGATGCCGCTTCGACGGCAAGGTCGAACCGAAGGGACTCGATGGGAAAAGGTATGGACGCTTTGCAGGAGGTATAGCCGGAACAGCCGGAGGTTCGGTGACCGTGCAGGATTGCCTCTGCTGCTCAAGTGTGACTGCTGCACAGATGGCCGGCGGAATTGTGGGCGACCTCAAGAACAAGTGCAAAGTGCTCAACTGTCTGTTTACCGGCAGCTGTGCGGCTGACCGCGCGCAGGGAGGTATTGCAGGACGTGCTGCTGACGGAGGCTGGAATGCGCAGGCAGGCCCATATGACATTACCGTGAAAGACTGTCTTGTGTGGGATGCCAGAATTGAAGCCCTGGACAAAAACCATAATGGTGCCGGTGGAGGAGTGATTGTGGGATATACCACAAAGACCAATACCCTTGCAGACTGTTTCCGCAACTCAGGTGTCAATTTCATCAGCGCCTGGACTGATGCCGGCCTGGCTGTGGATCAGGAAAATGCCGATTCATCACACCCGCTCGCCAACGGTACATCTGATACGGACCAGGGTACTACCCAGTCTGAGCACATCTATCCATATCACGGTATGCTGACCTCCGGTACTGCATCGGGAAAGGCTGTTGCCCTGGGCTGGAGCAGTACCGTGTGGGATCTTGAAGGCAATGTTCCGGAACTCAAATAATAAGACAATAATATGAAAAGAATTTATATATTTTCAGCTCTCCTGACGCTGTCCCTTTCGTGCAGCAGCAAATATGACAACTCACAGTTCATTCCAGAAGGCGATGTCCCTGGAGGCGGCACAGTCACTGACGAAGGAGTCATTGACCCCGGCCATAAGGAAGGGGACTGGATGGTTTATCAGGTGGATGAGGGAGTAATATGGTATAACTTTGAAGCCCACGATGAGCTTAGCAATGCCAGTCAGATTGTGAATGTGATAAAAGTGGACCTTAGCAGTGACAAATACAATGTCTGCTTCAATTCAACCGAAGGGACAATGGTTACCAGCAGCGTTTTTCGCGGCTACAAGGCTATTGCTGCAATCAATGGCGGATATGAAGCGCAGTCCATATATATAAAGACTGCCGGGCAGACCAGGGCATCCATAGAGAGTGATGTGGTACCGGGAACTGAAGTCCCCCAGTGGAAGAACGAAGGTGCGGTTTTTACTGACGGGAAACAGTCTGTTCAGGTGGAATACTGCTGCAAGGATATGACTCTGACCCAGACAAGGGAATGGTATGCCAATGATACACGCAGCAATGTGATTTCCAGTGCACCTATGCTTATTGATAACTATGATCCTGTGGGTAAGACTTTCATTCAGAGATTCGGATATGTTGAAGGTATTGATTTGCTGTCTCTGGATTATGAGAATCCCATCCGCCACCAGGGTGTCCGTCACCCGCGTACTGCCGTTGCCCTTACTGCTGACAATCAGTTTCTGATGATTACTGTGGACGGCCGCTGGGAAGGTAAGGCAGAAGGGATGAGTGCAAAGGAACTGACGGAGTTCATCGTGAAGCATTTTAATCCAAAATACGCCCTCAATATGGACGGTGGCGGTTCCACGACAATGTGTGTCAAGGGCTATGGTGACAAATCCACTCACGTGGTGAACTATCCGACCGACAATGGAAGTTTTGACCATTTGGGAGAGCGAAATGTGGGTACACATATCTACGTCACCAAAAACTGAAACCCCGATACGGAGGTTTGACAAAAGTATTTTGCTGCGATTCAGTTATGTTATAATGGTGTTTTGCAGGCAGCGCGGAATAAAGACAGCGATTTTTATTCCGCGCTTTTTTGCCTTGATGTAGCCAAAGTATGAGGATGGTTTTGCAGGCAAATTCAAATCTGAGGCAACTTATTTTCCATATTCCTGGACTTGCAGAGCCAGCACGTCCTCCAAAGATAATCCGGTGCATTTCGCAATCAACTCTGCACCGACACCATTGGCCTTGAGATTCCTGGCTGTTTCAATCCGACTTTCATTAGCCCCTTCTGCCCTGCCCTCAGCCCGACCAATCTCGCGTCCACGCTTCTCGCCTATCTTCTCGCCTTCCTCGCGGGCGTAGTCTATGGTGTTCTGGTAACTGTATCCCATATTCTCCGTGTTTTGATAAACCCTGTATTCGTCCGGCGCCAAGTTAGCGATTTTTGCCATATCGAACAAGCGGTCGAAGACTTTTTCCCGGAATGTTTCCGGCCTGGAGTCCAGACGAGCCATATTCTTGAACAGGTACATCCACTTGTCGTACCAGCTCTCCAGCTCGTCCTCACCCTTGTCGAAGCGGCTCAGCTCGAGGAAGATCAGTTGCAGCTTGTCGTAAAGCAGCTCCCCCGTGCCGTCCTCGTGCAGACGGTAGGAGGAATGGTACCGGGACTCGTCCTCGCTCCCGAACAGGCGCTTGAACATAAAGTCATTGGTCAGCGAGCCATACTGCCCGTGGCGGGGTGCATCGGGTCGTCCGGATGATGTAGGGTTTATATTCTCCATAGCAATCAAAAATTCCAACCGTTGCGGAACGTCCGCATCGGGAGTACAAATTTCCGGAGAACATACCGATGCCACAAGTAAGGAAATCTTGCGATTTTCATCAAAACCGCAACAAAACCTTGCGGTTTTCAAAAAATTTATGGTCTGTTTTCCGTCATTGCCGGCTTGACCGGCAATTCTGGACACGGGATTGATGGGAACGGCGGGGCGATCAAGGATATGGATGAGGTGGCTGGGCTATCGCTACAATGCAACGGAGGGAACCGTGTATCTGCCGCAGGCAAATGCGCACGGGTATGGGAGCGGGGAATATGGGAGAGAGCAATATGCTTGGTCTTGTCACGATAAAAAAGGCTGGAAAAAAAATCCAGCCTTTTCTGTCGGGATGAGGCGACTCGAACGCCCGACCCCTACGTCCCGAACGTAGTGCGC
>JBJEJT010000192.1:0-3114 GCA_051878255.1 Candidatus Cryptobacteroides sp.
TTGTCCCTGAGGTTCAACGACTGGCCCGGACCCTGCACGCCATAGCCGATGACGGCG
This sequence comes from Candidatus Cryptobacteroides sp., assembly GCA_051878255.1. GTDB lineage: Bacteria > Bacteroidota > Bacteroidia > Bacteroidales > UBA932 > Cryptobacteroides. The sequence goes on from JBJEJT010000192.1 coordinate 58, forward strand.
ATGGTCTCGTCCTTGAGTGTTTCCCTTGCCTGTTCGAGTGTGAATTCTTCACGAGTGATGACATTTTCTTCTACACCACCGAAATTGATTTTTGCCATAATTCTTAACAATTATTTGATTTGACTTTTTCTCTCTCATTAAGATATTTGTACAGTGGCTCCTGCCTTTCCCGGGACACCATAATCTGCCCGGAGCGCTGGAACTGCATCACCCCGAAACAACTGAGTTCATCGTAGAGCTTCTGCGTTTCCTCCGTGGTCCCGACCTTGGAGATGACGGTAAAGTCACGGTTGATTTCAATGATTTTGGCATAATAGCCCTGGAGAATCTCCTCAATGTTCCCGGAGCCGATGATTTTATCAGTAGGCACCTTATACAGGGCAAGTTCCCTATATACAGTCTGCTCGTCCGAGTAATAGAAGACCCTCACGATGTCCACCCTCTTCTCCAATTGCTGGACCACCTCGATGATTTTCTTCTCCACCGTGTATGTGACGATGGAAATGGTGTGTATTCCCTCCAATGGGGAAGCGTTGGCAGACATACTTGCCATATTCAGGCTGTGCCTGGTAAAGATGTTCGCCACCTGGTTGAGCACACCAACCTGGTTTTCCGAGTGGAGGACCACCGTATATCTCTTAACCGTATTGTCCATACCTTATCCTTTATACCATTCCGTTTCAGAAATCATTATCGAGTCCACACCCATTCCAGGAGGAATCATAGGCATCACGTTCTCCTGTTCCGCAACGTGGACTATGAGTATCCGGGCACTTTCGTCCCCGAAAAGCCTCCGGACTGCCGGCTCCAAATCTTCTCTCGCCTCAACCACCTCACTTTCAATGCCGTATGCCCGGGCAATCAAAGTATAGTCGGGATTCAGCATACGTGTAGCCGAATAGCGGCGGTCATAGAACAAATCCTGCCACTGTCTCACATTGCCCAACCAGTTGTTATTGAGGATTACTATCTTGACCCCGAGTCTTTCCTGCATCACCACACCGAGTTCCTCGATGGTCATCTGTATTCCGCCGTCGCCGCAGAAAAGGCATACCGGTCTGGACTGGTCGGCTATCCTTGCCCCGATTGCCGCAGGAAGTCCGAATCCCATAGTGCCGAGCCCTCCGGAAGAAAGGAAACTGCGGGTCTGGCTGAAACGGGAATATCTTGCCGCAACCATCTGATTCTGCCCCACATCCGTAACGACCACAGCATTGTTTCCGGTAACCCGTGCAACCATATCCACCACTTCTCCCATCCTGATTTCCCCTGTCCCCGGCTGGAGTTCCGCACGTATGACCTTGTCTTCCTCAATCTGTCTGATTTTTTTGAAACTATCCCTCCATTCGTGCCTGTCGGCAGCGTGGATCCTTGCAGTGAGAGCTTCGAGGACCTTGCGGGCGTCGGCATTGATGCCCAAATCCACCGGCACGAGCTTGCCTATCTCGGATGCGTCTATGTCTATGTGGATGACTTTCGCCTGTCGGGCATAGGTGGAGACCGGTCCCGTCACCCTGTTGTCGAAACGCATTCCGACGGCGATGAGTAGGTCGCACTCATTGGTCTTGACATTGGGAGCCACATTGCCGTGCATACCCAGCATACCCTCAAAGTGGCTTAAATCCGACGGGAGGGCTCCAAGACCCAGGAGAGTCGATGCCGCCGGGATGTCCCCCTTTCTGAGGAAATCCATAAGGGCCTGTTCAGCCCCACTCATCAATACGCCCTGCCCGAAGACCACGAAAGGTCTCGAGGCGTCGTCTATCATCCGGGCAGCCCGGTCCAGGGCATCCTCCCCGGCTGAGACCTCCGGCACATAACTGCGTATGAAATCACACTTTGAATAACTGTAGTCTGCAAATCCGTTTTGAGCGTCCTTTGTGAAATCCAGCACCACCGGACCCGGACGGCCTGTCCCTGCGATATAGAAAGCCTTTGCCACTGCCTCAGCCACTTCCTCGGCTTTGCGGATTTGACAGTTCCACTTGGATATGGGGGTCGTGAGCCCTATGATGTCTGCCTCCTGGAAGGCGTCTGTGCCGAGGGAACTTGAAGGGACCTGTCCCGTTACGACCACCACCGGGGTTGAGTCTGCCATCGCGTCAGCCACGCCGGTAATGATATTGGTCGCTCCCGGTCCGGATGTAACGAATACCACTCCTGGGGTTTTCCTGACCCTCGCATAGCCCTGGGCTGCGTGGATTGCCCCCTGCTCGTGGCGTACAAGTATATGCCTGATTCTGTCAGAGTAGTCTAAAAGTTTGTCATACAGTGCCATCACCTGACCTCCCGGATAACCGAAAACTGTGTCCACGCCCTCCTCCACGAGGGAACGAAGGAGTATCTCGGCTCCGGAAATCCGGTTATGTGTCGTCTGGTCTGTTTCCATAGTCATTCAATTATTCTAACTGCACCTTTGTCTGCCGAACTTACCATTGCCGCATAGGCTCTGAGGCTTTTTGAGACTTCCCGTCTGCGCACCGGTGGCGTAAATGCCTTGCTGCCCCTTTCCAACTCTTCCTGGCGTCTGAGTTGCAACTGAGCGTCGCTGAGCCTCACGTTGATTTTCCTTTCGGGGATGTCGATTTCGATGATGTCCCCGTCACGTACCAGGGCTATGTTGCCTCCCGCAGCCGCCTCAGGAGATATATGACCTATGCTTAGTCCGGAGGTGCCTCCGCTGAATCGTCCGTCAGTTATCAGGGCACATTCTTTTCCGAGATGCATCGACTTTATATAAGAGGTAGGATATAGCATCTCCTGCATACCCGGACCGCCTTTCGGACCCTCGTAGGCTATTACCACCACATCCCCGGACTTGACTTTACCGCCGAGTATGCCCTCACAGGCAGCTTCCTGTGAATCGAAGACTTTGGCTGGTCCCGAGAATTTCCAGATGGATTTGTCCACGCCGGCAGTCTTGATGACGCATCCGTCCTCCGCAATGTTTCCGAAAAGCACTCCAAGTCCGCCGTCGGTGGTGTAGGCGTGGTCCAGCGACCTGATGCAACCTGCCTCGCGGTCTGTGTCGAAACTGTCGTAATAGCAATCCTGGGA
>JBJEJT010000193.1:0-3109 GCA_051878255.1 Candidatus Cryptobacteroides sp.
GGGCATCATTTGGAATGATACCCTTAATATTTGACTGCTTTGGACATATCAACATCATTTTTCATCACAGCCGTGGTGGCTGCAACTTTGTCGGCACTGCTCTTTTTCATCAAAGTGCCGTCTTCGCCATATACCCGCAGGCTCGGGAACACCAAGAACGCCATTGCCGCCTGTTTTGCAATAGCCAGCGCAATTTTCACCTGGACCTGGTTCCGCCTGGATTTCGAATGGACAGACACTTTCCCCGCTATGATGACTTTCATAGTCACGGCGCTTTCTTCGACCATCCTGTCCTTCTCTCTTCTCAACCTGCTCAGCGCCACTTCCTCGTGGACGGACAAGAGCTGGCTCAACATTATGGTGGACGTGATTTTCGCTTTCGCCCTCATCTATTATTACGACCATCCGGCAAAATGGGTGAAAATCACCGCATTCTCCGTCAGCATAGCCTTGTTCATAACACAGTGCATCATCCACATCATCATATTCAACAAGGCATATATCAACGCCTTGCGCAATCTTGAAATCTACTACGATGAAGATGAGGAACACAAGATCAAATGGATACGCTTCTGCTACGCGATGATGATGCTGACCCAGATGTTCGTTCTGGTCTATCTCTGCCTGCCGAGTACGATGATGAAGATTTACGTGCTGTTCTATGCCCTGTTTATGCTCTACTTTGCGGCTAATTTCATTTCATTCCTCGGCTCGCACAAGCTTCTGCTGGACGCATTTGCCTACAAGGCACTTTCAGGGGAAGGCAGGCCCAAGAAAGTAAGGAAAGTCACCAGGACATCCAGCCGCAACAAAGCCTCCAACGATGAGCTCATCTACACTGACAAGGATTTGCAGCAGTTGGACGAGTCCCTGTCCAAATGGGTCGAGGACGGCAGATACAAGGAATACGACAAGACCCGTGAGGAAATTGCAGAGGAACTGAAAACCAGCAAGGAACTGCTCCAGATTTATTTTGCAGACAAGGGCTTGGATTTCAGGACCTGGAGGACGAAACTCAGGATAGAGGATGCGAAACAGATGCTTCTCACCAGCAGGTCTCTGTCTGTCAATGCAATAGCGGAACGCTGCGGATTCAGTGACCGTTCCAACTTCCACCGCCAGTTCCAGAAACTCGTGGGCTGTTCTCCGAAACAGTGGCGGGAAAGCGACGGCAAGTTCACTTCAGAAGATGCTCCCTCCAGAACTGATTCTCAGAATTGATTGAGAAGATGGCTTGAAGCCCCCTGTACCCGTGCATTCCGTCCGGGTAAATCATAAGGTCGAAGTTTTTCCCAGCCTTTTGCAGGGCATCGACCAGCACCAGGGTGTTCTGGAAATGCACGTTGTCATCTCCCGTCCCGTGAGTCAGGAGCAGTGCCGGTGCAGTTTCAAAACCGGATTCGAAATCCTCGACATAGTTCAGCACGCAGGCTTTGGCATAGCCGTCGGCATTGGTCTGAGGGGTTTCCATAAAACGCTCGGTGTAGTGGCTGTCATAGAGAGTCCAGTCATAGACACCTCCGCCTGCAATTCCGCAACAGAAACGCTCAGGATGGCGCATTACGAGCATAGCCGTCATCGTGCCCCCGAATGAGAATCCCTCCACTCCTATCCGGCTTCCATCCACGTATGGCAGGGATGCCAGATAGTCTGCCCATTCACAGAAGTCCCTGACCGGGGCGGAAGTGAGGTCCCGGTACACCTGGTCCTCCCCTGCCCTGCCATTGTGTCCAGCAGCCCTGGAGTCGCATACTATTTTTATTATGCCGTTCTCGGAATACCACGTCCGGGGCTTGCGGTACCTGTCCCTGACATAAGGAGTGTCAGGACCGCCGTAAATTTCCATTATCACAGGATATTTCCCGTCCGGGTCAAAGCCTGCGGGATAGGTAATCAGAGCCGGGAGTTCAAATCCGTCAGAAGTGGTCATCCATATCAGTTCCGGCAGCACCTCCGGAAGTACGGTCTCAGGCTCTGAAATCCTCTCCGTGGAAACGGTCCTGCCTCCCTTCAGCCCGCATTTTATGTCCACAGGCGGAGTGGCACAATTTGAAATCCTGGCAGTGAAAGACTTGAAGTCGTCGGCGATGGCTATCCTCTCGGCATACATATCGGTGGGCGTAAGCGGATTCGGGACCTGAAACTTCTTACCACGTGCAAGGTCGATGCTGAAAAGCACGGTCCTCGGGGCACCGTCAATGCGTGCCGAAAAATAGAGTTTCCCGGATTTCTCATCCACTTTCAGCACAGCGGCCTCCCAGAGCCTGGAATCCGTAAGCCTGCGAACCTGGGTGCCGTCATAGGAGATGAAATAAATCTGGTCCCAACCTGTCTCGAAGCGCCGGGCGACGTAAAGCCCTTTCTCCCCGAAGACCATATCCTCGAACCAGGATATCCAGGTGGGATATTTCTCATTGTAAATCAATTTCTTGCTTCCGTCTTCAGCCGACACCGAGAAAAGTTTGAGGTTATTCTGGATCCGGGGAAGAGTCGGCACACAAAGTTCTTTTGAATCGGATTTCCAGAAAGGTATGCCGAAATAACCGTCACAGATTGCCGTCTCCGAAGCCACATCCTCCGAATCTGCACCTGCAACGCTGCCGTCCCCTCCCATTAGAGGAAAATCCGCCCAGACTATGCCTGCATCCCCCTCGGTGTCCACAAAACCGATTTTCACAAGCGGATTCCACTGTCCTGCCTTGGGGTAGCGGGTGTTGTTCAGCCTGCCGGGATAACCTCTGTGTCCGACGGAACGGGTATCATTCCCTGAGAACGGGGAATATATCGGGAAATATGGGACATTGCTGTTGTCAAAATGATAGAATGCCAGCCTGCGGCTGTCCGGAGACCACCAGAAAGCCCGATAGCGGGAGGGTCTGCCCAGGATTTCCTCGTAATACACCCAGGAGGCATAGCCGTTCAGCCTGAGTTCGTCCCCGTCGAAAGTAAGCTGTTTCTCGACCCCGCTTGCCACATCCCTCACCCACAGGTCGTTGGAACGGGTAAAGGCGATTTTCGTGGAATCGGGAGAATATGTCGGGTTCACTTCCTCGCAAACCGCTGACGCACAGGCTAATGCCAGAATCAATACCTTTATCATTCTGCAAAG
>JBJEJT010000194.1:0-12870 GCA_051878255.1 Candidatus Cryptobacteroides sp.
ATATCGTCCCCGATCTTGGAATCCGGGGCGTGCTGTCTGAGTTCGGCGACGGTGACGTGGTCTCCGTGAGGTTCATAGACAAAGATGTCCTGAACAAATTCCTGCGTCTGAAGACAGGACACCAGCATCAGCGGAAGTGCCAATGCCGGAATATACTTTGAATTTGTCATCCCGTTATACATTAATTACGTTGTCAGTTCTCGTCAAAGAATCGGACGGGATTCCAAATGTCTCAGTGTCGGGGCAAAGTTGTAAAAATAATTTGTCATTTCAAACTCAAAAATGTTGCGCTTCTGCTAAAAAATGCAAATATTTCAACGGTTAATACGGTTGTTAATCCCCGATTAATACGGTGCCCCTACATTTGCCCAAGTCAAAGAATCGGACGGATGCAATTTCCGGATGTCGGGAACAATTAACCAAATTTTCGACAGACAATGAAAAAGCAATTTTTGTCCGCAGCGGCGATATTCTGTCTCTTCACGGTCAATCCCGGAACAGGATGTGCAGAGACTGTTGCCGCTTCAAATGAGAACAAGGAAAGCATTGATTCGGAATCCGCCGTCACGGCACCCAGAAAGGATTCCCAATCGATGAGTTTCGTGATACTTGGGGATATGCATTATTGCGAGACAAGGTTCTATGACCTTGACGCCATGCAGGCAGACAAGGCTGGCGACTACAGGCAAATCACCAAGACCTACGCTCCGGTAACGGAAGCCAACTGGGAAGACCAGCTGAACCAAATCAGGAAAGTAGTGAAGAACACTGTGCCGAAGGTGAAATGCCTCGTGCAGCTCGGAGACGTGTCGGAAGGTCTTGCCAATTATGCAGGCAGTGCAGACCAGATGGCGGAAAATGTCATCAACGTCTTGAGGGAAAGCAATATGGGTGTTCCGTGGGTGCTTGCAAAAGGCAATCACGACATAACCGGAGTAGGTGACTTCAAACAAGACGCGAGAGACGCATTCAACAGATACTATGTACCTTTTATAAAGGAGCAGACAGGTTGCACCGAGGTGACCGAAGGCAATTATGTCTATAGGAATGGGGACTGCCTGTTCGTGGCACTCGACTCCTGGAACAGCAAGACCGACCAGACAGCCTTTGCCAAGAGCGCACTCGAAGGCAGCGATGCCAAATACAAGTTCGTGTTTATGCACGAACCTGTGGTGCCGGTTTCGGAACGCTGCTGGTTCTTCCTCAAGAAAGACGAGGAAAAGAGGGAGCAGTTGCTCAAGGTCATAGCTGAAAACAAAGCCATAGTGCTCTGTGGTCATCTCCACCGTTATTCGGTGCTCCGACGCAACACGGAATGGGGTCCTGTAGTGCAGGTTATGGCTGCCAGCGTGACCAGCCTCAAGAGAAAGGAGACTCCCGGCTATGAACTCGGCCTGGAGCAGTACGGTGAATATCTTGTGGACTGGAAACCTGATTTCAGCCCTTCCAACGCCGACTGGCGCAGGGAAGTGCTCCGCAAGGAGGCTCAATTCGTGGATTACTACAAGATGAACGACCTGGCAGGCTACGGAGTAATAAGCATAGACGGGAAGAAAGGCAGGATTACCCTCAAATACTACCCGGCTTTCTCCGACGCACCTTACGACACGGTTGATCTCACAGAACTTCTCACAGGCAAATGAGACAGAGTATGAAAAGAGTGATTTCAACAATTATGGCCGTCCTGTTTGCAGCATTTGCGGCAACGGCCCAGAATACCGGGAAAGTCGATATAACCGGAATCATCCGCGATTCATCCGACGGAAGTCCCATCGCAGGGGCAACGGTATTGACTAAAGGACAGACCGGAGACTTTGTTTCCGGTACCACCACCGACTCCAAGGGAGAATTTTTGCTCAGGATCAACCCTGGAAAGGAAACGACAATCCAGGTTTCTTTCCTCGGCTACGCATCCATAGCCCAGCCCATAAACAACAGGACGAGAATCGAGATTTCGATGGACCCGACCAGCGAAAGCATAGAAAAGTCCATTGTAACCGCCCTCGGTATGGACAGGAAAGAGAAAGTGCTGAACTACTCCCATCAGGGTGTCGATGCCACCGCACTTTCCGAGAACAGGACAACGGACTTCGTTTCCGCCCTGCAAGGACGTGTGGCAGGTCTCCAGATCGCCACAGCCGGCACCAACACAGGATCTTCAGGCATAGTCATAAGAGGTTATGCTTCTGCCACCGGTGACAACAACGCCATCTTCGTGGTGGACGGTGTGATTATGGAAAACGGTGCCGTGGGCGGTGAAAGCGGAGGAATAGACTATGGAAATGCTATGGGAGACATCAATCCAGACGACATCGCCGACATCCAGGTCCTCAAAGGTCCGAATGCGACAGCCCTCTATGGTTCCCGAGCAGCCAACGGAGTGATTATGATTACCACCCGCAAATCCGAGGGGAACAACCGGATCAAAGTCTCCTATGGCAACAACACCACTTTCCAGCAGATTGCGGAATACCCTGAATATCAGAACACTTTCGGGGTAGGAATGGACCTGAGCATTCAGACCAGGGGCATTATGGAACTTCCGAACCCGATTACCGGAGGACGTTACAGGAGCTGGGGTCCTATGATGCTCGGACAGCCTTACATAGCCATAGACGGAACCGAGCGTGCCTACAGCCCGCAGCCTGACAACGTGAAAGATTTCTACCGCACAGCTGTGCTCGAAACCAACACAATTACCATCGAGGGAGGTACGAGGGACAACAACGCGAGACTGACCTACACCAATTATTACGGCGACAGCATAGTTGAGAAACTGAACGTGCAGAAGAAGCACACCTTCGGACTCAACCTCTTTAACAGATTCACGGACTGGATGGAACTCTCCACAAGGGTGACATACGTCATCGACAATGTACAGAACAGGCAATACAACAATGCCAACAACCGCAACCCTGTGAACACCTATGTCCATATGGCACGCTCCACTTCCCTGGACGAGTTGAGGCACTACAAGGATGAATTCGGAAACGAGAGCGCGACCAACCGAAACTCCTCAAACCCGTACTGGATTATCAACGAGAACCCAACCACCGACACCCGTGACCGTCTGACCGGAGCGATGAACCTCACCATCAAGCTTCCGAAGAATGTGAAACTGCTCGGCAGGGCTGGGCTCGATGCCTTCTGGTGGACCGGAACCACTTTCCAGAACCTCGGCGGCATGTACGACCCTACTGGAAAGGTTTCCGAATTTACGGACAATTTCAAAAGCATCACATTCGAAGGCAGCGCCGTATGGAACGAAAAATGGAATTTCTTCAGCATCAACACGATGCTCGGAACATCAATGAACATACGCAAGGACGACAGACGCACGCAGGAAGTGATAGGACTGGTGGAGAAAGATTTCGTGCACATCTCCAATTCCCTTGAAAAGATTACCCCTCAGCAGAATATGTACAAGAGGAAGACCAACTCTATATACGGCAACATCTCGCTCGGATTCTGGGATATGCTCTTCCTTGAGGGAACTATGAGGAACGACTGGTCCAGCACCCTCCCTATCGACAACTGCTCATTCTTCTATCCTTCCGTCGGAGTGAGCTTCCTGTTCTCGGAACTGCTGCCGCAGAAAGCCAAGGACGTGCTCTCCTACGGAAAGGCCCGATTCTCCTATGCAATGGTCGGAAATGACACCTCCCCTTACAGGACCAGCCAGTACTGGACCATAGGAGGGCAATTCAACGGTTCCCCGTTTACCAACCCGAACAGCGCTATGAACAATGACAAACTCCTCCCGGAAATCACGACTTCCTATGAAGCCGGATTGGAACTCAAGTTCTTCCGTGACAGGATAGGCATTGACTTCACTTATTACAACAGCGTGACCCACAACCAGATTGTCTCCGCTTTCGTCACTCCGACCAGCGGCTACGAGAGAAGGTATTTCAATGCCGGTGCAATACGAAATTCAGGTATAGAAATCACCGCCAACTTCATTCCGGTCAGAGTACGGGACTTCCAATGGAATATGGACTTCAACTTCGCCAAGAACAATTCTATGGTCGAGAGCCTGCTTGAGGAATACGACGTGAGCAGCCTTACCCTCTACAGCGCATCCAATTGCTCGGTGAATGCGGAGGTCGGAAAGCCTTTCGGCTACATCAGGGGCATCGGAGTGGTAAAAAACGAAGCCGGACAATGGATAATGAACGACGGAGGCGACTATTTCGAAACCGATGACAATATGGGCTTCGGAACCGTGATGCCGGACTGGACACTCGGATGGAGCAACTCATTCAGTTGGAAAGGATTCAACCTCAGTTGGCTCATCGACTTCAAAATCGGTGGCATAATGTACAGCAATACCTACAAGAAACTGATGACAAACGGAAGCACAACCGAGAACTACGACGGCAGAGTGGGCTACTTCCTCTCGAAGACCATCTACAACGAGGCTGACAACGAGATGACTCACGGCATATCCTGGGGAGACAATGTGGTGCAGAGAGTCTATGACGAAGAGGGCAACTGCGTGGGCTACAAGCCTTTCGAGAAACTCTTCACCCCTTCCGGATATGAATACTGCCGAAGCAGCATCAACGAGTTCGCAATCTTCGACGCAAGCTGCATAAAGGTGCGCGAAATCACTTTCGGCTACTCATTCCCCGCAAGGCTGCTCAGAAAGACGCCTCTGGCATCCGTGAAACTGTCATTCGTGGCAAGAAACCCTTTTACCATCTACAAGAACACCCCTAAGGGCATAGACCCGGAATCGGCTGCCACGACCGGAAACGGACGGGGAATCGAGAATGGCTCCCTGCCTCCTGTGAGGACACTCGGATTTGACATCAAGATTACCACTAAATAGAGACTGCAATGAAGAAGAAAATATTGACTCTGTTGATTGTTCCGCTTCTGACTGCCTGCACTGCGGGGTTCGAAGAGATGAACCAGAATCCCAATGCGCTGAACACTCCGACTCCGGAACTGTTGCTGAACTCGTCGCTCAGGGGAACCATCAATTTCTACGGAGGCGAATTCAACCGCGTGGTTATGTACAACTACACCGGTATGTTCGCCGGATTCCAGGGCAGATTCCAGAGATATTCCGAAGATCCGTCGGTGCTCATCAACTACTGGAGGAATGCCTACGTGCAAAGCCTTATGCCAACCCAGAACATCATAGACCTGTATTCCGACAAGGAGGGCTACGAAAACCGGGTGGCAATAGCAAAGATATGGAAATGCTATCTGCTTTCGCAGATTACAGCCATCTGGGGCCCGATTCCATACGAGAGTGGACTTGACGGCAGCATCATTGTTCCCTACAACAGGGAGCAGGACATCTATTATATGCTTTTCGATGACCTCAAGGCTGCTGCCGAGTCCATCGACCCGGACGGTGACGTGTTCTCCAACGACCCCATTGCCGGGACCGTTTCCGGAATTTCGGACCTGGACAAATGGGTTAAATTCGCCAACACCCTGAGGCTGCGTCTGGCTATGAGAATATCCAATCCGGCACCTAATGGCGACCCGGCAAAGGCTCAGGCTGTGGTAAACGAACTGTTCAGGGATGAAAATCTGATGATGGAAAGCGATGACGACAGCGTTTCCGGGAAATGGGGTGGACTAATCTCCACCGAAGGCGGCGACTACAACCCTCTGTACTATTATGCCATCTATGAAAAGAAACGGAATATAGGTACACTGCCCTGCTTCGGGGAGGCTGCGGTGTATCATATGAAACCCTACGACGACCCTCGTCTGGAGATTTACGCCGAGCCTGTCGTGTCAGAGAAAGAGGCTGACGGAACCGTGCCCGTCCACGCCGGAGAATATTTCGGCGACACTGCCAGCTACGGAGGTTACGGCGGTGACAGCGGACTTTCCTATCCGGGAGAAAACGTCCATTCCGGACTTACACGAGAGGACTACTCCCCTATAGGTGACTGGTTCTCGAAAGCGGATGCCGAATTTGTGTTCCTCTCCCATGCGGAATGTTGCTTCCTCAAGGCTGAGGCACGTCTGAGAGGATGGGGTGAAGGAGGAAAGAGCGCAGAGGATTATTATTACGAAGGTATACGCTCCTCCATGAAACACTACCGCAATTCCGACGGCAAGGAAATCGGGGACGACAGGATAGACGCTTATCTCGCCACTCCAGGCATAGCCTGGGGCACAGCCACCGAGACCAGGAACAGCGAAGGTCAGGACATATCCACAGAGTTTATGGACTGGCTCCAGATATGCAACTCCATAGTCGGGGCAAATGATTTCAAACATCAGATCATCATGCAGCACTGGCTTGCCATACCGGCACAGGGAGTGGATGCCTGGACCCTCATCCGCCGCACTCAGGAACTCCAGTTCGAGCCTTGTTTCTCCGGTTACGAAGGTTTCTACAAGTACCTCCCTTACAGGCTGAAGTACCCTACCTCCGAAGTGCAGTACAACACCACCGAATGTGCAAAGGCGTGCAACGAATATCTGCAGCCGAGAAACGGATTCTCCGGCAACGATATGTATGTGAAACTCTGGTGGGCGCTGCCAAACGTGAAAAATGAAAAAATCCCTAATGAAACACCGTATCTGTAATATGAAAACTATTAGATTGGCTATTGTAACCGTTCTGGCGGCAGCTATGATGTGTTCTTGCGACAAGAATCAGTTCACGCCACCGGACTGGAACTACGAGATTCCGCAGACTGCGCTCAAAGCGCAGAGCCAGTTGGGAACATTCTATACGATCCAGACTGCCCCTGACTGGAAATCTGCACAGGACTACACTCCTGTTCTCAGCGTCGAAACGGACGAGGAGAACGAAACCACCACCGTGCTACCATACAATTCAACCCAGGACGGCATCCTGACTGCACAGTTCGAACTGGCAGGTAAGGCTGGTATCGACTTCTTCATCATCCCCTGGAACAACGGGACCACGGAACAGAACTTCCTCGCAGCCTGGGAATACTACTGGACTCCGGAGGCAAAAGTAAAAATTGCCGTGAACTACAACTTCTCCCACCTGCATCTCGACAGTCTCGAAGGCGAGGGCGAGAATTTTGACAAGGTGGTGGACGATTTCAAGGCTCTCTACACCACGCTTTTCAGCCGGGAATGGTATTACAGGATGCCGGATGGGAGGGCTGTAATCATAATCAACGGTATGGCTTCCTCTACGACGGATTATGAAAAGTTCATCCCGGCTTTCAGGGAGGCGATGAAGCAGGTGACACTCCAGATGCAGGAGGCAGACCCGGAGGCGGGAATCCCGGACAAGGCACTTGACTTCTACATCATCGGCGAGAACACCTCCAACTGGTGCCCTCCGCAGACCAATCAGAGCACTGCAAGGCATCTTGACGGGAACTATCTGAAGAAATGGGTGCCATCCACCTACTATGAGAGATGGTACTGCTTCTATCCTTTCACTGATATGGCTTGGGAGAATTGGAGGAACTATGCAGCAGGATGGGGCAACGACTTCGTGCCTTGCATATTCCCAGAGTACTACACTTCCGCTTCTTCAGAAAGGGGCATAGAAAGGAGCGCGGAGAACTGGACGAGGTTCTGCAATGTTGCAAAAAGGAATATCGGGTCCCAGAACATCATTCTGATAAACTCCTGGAACGACTTTACCAACGACACCGCGCTGGAGCCCACACTCGAATACGGGGAGACCTATCTTGACATTACAAGGAAGGAACTGAAATTGTAGGAAGCTGTTTTGAAAACATTTCGGGACTGCTTCTGATTCACAGATATTTTTTGTAACTTCGGGGCTGATATACGGCTTCGGTTATGAAAAGAACTGGGACTTCCCCATACGGATTTATCGCTATCCTGTCTCTGATTATGCTCGGCTGCCCTGTATGCCGTGCCGAGTCGGAGACAGGACTTCTTTTTCATTCCTATGAGGTCCATCCAGACGAGCGCACTTCACTTATCATCCCGTCCCAGGCGGAAAAGGCTTTCAGCTTCGACAACGACTTTGAACTCGACTTCGGGGTGCGTATCGACTCGGACAAGGAAATGTTCGGATATATATGCCGCATCGTCCTGGACGGGACGCAGTCCCTCGACATAATACTCAGCAATCCCCTCGACGACACCTCTTTCATTGCGGCTGTCATAGACGGGCGCAATCTGGAAAAACTGGTACCCCTCTCCGAAGATTTCGATTACACAGCCTATATACCCCTGAAAATCAAACTATTGTGCAAAGAAGGAGGGATTGAGGTAAAGATTCCCGGACTGGAAAGCCGCTTCATCGAGAACCCTGCCCGCAGGCACGAGTTGAGAATGGCTTTCGGAGCCAATTCCATAGGACGGTTCTCCACTACGGATGTGGCTCCAATGTGCATCAGGGACCTCAGAATCAGCATTGACGGACACTCCCTGAAACTTGTGCTGGGCAACGAAGAGGAAGTGATGGCGTGCAGGGGCTCGGTTATAAACGGCTACTGGCTCGCCGACAACAACAAGGCGTGGAGGGAAGCCCGCAGTTTCGATTTCGATTCGAGAGTCTTCATAGCCACCGACCCTTTCCGCTACCGCATATATATGATTTCCGACGGGGTGATGAAAGAGTACGACTTCCGCAGGGACAATGTGCTCGTACACAACTTCAGCGACAGCATCGACCTGGACAAGATTACCGGGGACTTCTTCGTCGAGTCCGGAAGGAAACTCTACTACATCGATATGGAAAGTGTCGGCAAACCTTTCGAGAACCGCTTCCACATGCACGAGAACTATTGGGATGCTCCAATACGCCGGGATATGCACTCAAAATACTGGCACCACAACAGTTTCAGCAATCCGATTGACTCCTCGGTGGTACAGCTTTTCGGATATGGCTTCCACAGATACCTCAACGAAGCCGTGGTCTGGAAAAAGGGATGCGAACTGCGAAGATTCAACCTTGAGGGAATCAGCCCGAGGTACCTTAGCGCCGTGGGAGTGGCTCCGGACAGCACCCTGCTGGTGTTCGGAGGCAAGGGAAACGAAAGCGGGAGCCAGGTGCTCGGGGCAAGGCTCTACAACGACCTATACAGGGTCAATCTCCGAGACTACAGCGTCACAAAACTTTGGGACCTCGGGGATGATATCAGCGAGATTGCGGCTTCAGACCTCATCATTTCGCCCGACGGCAGGGAGTTTCTCTCCCTGATGTACAACCCCAACGAATTCAACACCAGCCTCAAACTTACCAGATGGTCCGTGGAAGACGGCAGCCGGGTGGAACTTCAATCCCCTGCCATACCCTACACTTTCGTAGATATAGATTCGGAAGCCCGCCTGTTCTACGACAACAAGCGCACCGATGCTTATTATGCGATTGTGTCACAGAAACTTCCGGACGGGAAATACAAGGTGCTGCTCTACCGCCTCAACGCTCCTGTGACTGGGTTCGGACAGGCCTCGGGGAAAGGAGGAAGAATGTGGTGGTTGCTGTTTGCCGGGCTGGCTGCGGCTGCCGGCATTGCGGGACTTGCCACAATTCTCGCAAGGAGGAAAAGGAAACGGGATGATGACGGCCAGGAGGATGTCCCAATTGGGGCTGAAACAGTTGAAAAGACGGAATGTAGGGAACCTGGAATATACATTCTGGGAGGCTTCCGCGCCATTGCCTCAGACGGGACCGACATATCCGGAGGATTCTCGCCTCTTATGAGACAGCTCTTCTCCCTCATAGTGCTCTATAGCGAACAGCAGTCCGGAGTATCGAACAACGAGTTGAAGGACGTGTTCTGGTACGACAAGTCCACGGAGTCATTTTACAACAACCGGGGCGTGAATATCAAGAAAATCCGGAACCTGCTCTCCAATATAGGCGACATAGAGATTGTTTCGGACAACGGGCTATGGAAAGTGGAGGACCCGGGCAGGCTCTGCGACTACAACCGAGCCTCCCGTATGCTTTCCAGCAAGGAGAAACTGGACACGGAGCATATTCTCGAGATTGCTGCCGGAGGCACACTTCTCCCGGACACCAGTGCAGAATGGGCAGACAGGTTCAAGGCGAGGTACACGGAGAAAATGCTGGATGTCCTCAAACGGGCATCCAGGAACGCCTCGCCCGGGGACATCATCAGACTCTCCGATGCCATATTGTGTTTCGACTGTCTCGACGAGGATGCGGTCCGGAGCAAATGCAAGGCACTCATATCCCTCAAACGGCACGGCACTTCAAAGAAAACATTCCGACAGTTCACGGAGAACTATCTCTCGATGATGGGAGAGGAATTCAAAATCGGATTCAACGAATTCATTGCATCCTGAAAGACGGTGGAACTGAGGCGGCAGCCCATTCCCGGTTCGGGTCCGCACCCATCTCAAACACAAGTTCTCCCCCATCCGTAATTTCACTATGGCTTATCCACGGTCGGTCGAGGGGCTTCCCGTTGAGTTTTGCAGACTGGATGTAGATATGGTCCTCGGACCAGTTGCGGCAGCGTACGGTGAATCGACGTCCTCCTGAAAGTTGCATTTCCATCTTCTCAAACCAGGGAGATCCGATCACATATACGGGAAGTCCCGGCGTGACAGGGTAGAAACCCATCATTGAAAAGACCACGAAAGCAGACATTCCACCCCCGTCTTCGTCTCCCGGTACGCCCATCAAGTCGTTGCGGAACCATTCGCCCACCAGAGTGCGGATCTGCTTCTGGGTACGCCAAGGCTTGCCGGCATAACAATATAGGTAAGGAATGTGGAGGGCAGGCTCGTTTGCCATCGAAAACTGCCCCACGTTTCCGGTGTGGTCAGGCATACGGGAGTAGAAAGCATATTTGCTCAGGGACAGTTTCGTCTCGAACATACGGTCCAGTTCTGCCGTGAACTTCTCTGCCCCGCCCATCATCTGCACGAGGTCCGCGATATTATGCTGAACATCCCAACGGTATATCCATCCTGTATTTTCATTATAGGTATCCCTTGCACCCTGACCTCCGGAAAGTTCGTAGTCGAAAGGAGAAAGGAAATCCCCGTTGCTGTCTTTCGGATGGAAGAAACCGGTCTCTTCGTTGAATATATTCCTATAGTTGAAACTACCCTTTTCAAACACCTCTGCTTCCTCAAGCCCGAGTTCAGAGGCTATCTGCCAGAGGCACCATTCGTCATAGGCAGTCCCGAGGGTTACCGCCACCGGCTGTCTCTTCTCCCGTTCGTGCACCTCCGGGCTGGTTTCCCTCTCGCCCACACCCAAGGCTGGAAGATAGCCATTCTTCCAGTAGAAGTCCGTCAGTTCCCCCTTTCTGCCTCCGCACCAGGGCAGGAGAGTCTTCTGAATGATCCCATCCCTGGCATATTCATAAGCCTGTGCCAGGTTGAAGCCCCTCACTCCCTTTGCCCAGGCATCGGCTATGACAGCCACAGAATGGTTGCAGTTCATCCTCCGGCTGTCCCCGGTCACTTCCGGGAAAGTCGGCAACCAGTGGTCTTCCATCTGCTCCGCCATATCCAGATAGGACTGAATCATATCGCTCTCCTTTTCCACATCTATGAGGGTACGAAGGGGATGTGCCGCACGGTAGGTGTCCCAGACCCAGTCGTCGGTATAGAAAGCACGGTCGCTTTCGTGGACTTTCCCGTCATAGGCACTATAGTAGCGTCCGTACTCGCTGAAATCCACCATCCTCTCATAGACCCGGTACAGAGATGTGTAGAACACGGTTTTATCGTTCTCATTCCTGCTTCTGACCGAGAGCTTCGACAGGACTGCGTTCCATTCTTCCCTGCCGGCGCAAGCCACAGCCTTGAGGTCGAAACCGGGAATTTCCCTTCTCACATTGTCCCCAGCCTGGTCGCAGTCTATGAAAGACACACCATATTTGAAATACAGGGTCCTGACGGATGGCTCGAAACGGAGCACTGCATACTCTCCCCTGCCTTTTCCACATATTTCCACCGAAACCGGGGTTTCCGACAATTCGGCTGAAAGGTGCACAGTCAATCCGTCAATGTTTTGCATCGCCGTAATCCTGGGACCATCGCTGGACGCATTCCCGTTGCCGGTATTGATTATCAGCATAGGCACGCCCTCCCGGGTGAAATCGAAACGATAGATGGCACTGTGACGGGATGGTGCAAAACTCACTGCTATGTCTTCGTCCCTAAGGACCACCTGATAGGAATAAGGGGTAACTTTTTCCGAATCATACCTGTATCTGAAATATGGGGCAGGCTCCCTGTCTCCCTGTGACACAGAAAGATTGAATACGGACTTACCCCTATGGCTTATCACCTCCAGGGGAAGCCCCTTGAGGACCTGGGTTGTGTAATCCTCCCTCTCAGGATAGACCCTGAGCATTGCATTTGGCAGTTGGACTGTCGGATATGTGGGCACGAGCAGATGGCTGACATTGCCCATATAGGGATTTACATAGTCCACAGGATCTTTTTCCGAACAAGAGTTGGAAAGGATGAGTGCGGACGCGAAAAACAGACACAATTTCCTATTCATATCTTTGCGGCATTGTTTCATTGAAATCAATTTCTTTTCTCAGCATTTTCGCTATCATCCCGCTGAGCCAGAGATAGCGGTCGGGTTCGCAGCCCTCATAGGTCAGGAACGGGCTTTCCCCAACAGGCACGCGGTTGGCACACTTGAATATCGCAGTACCCTCGTCAATTTCGTCAAACATAGCAATATAAATGGTCCTGACTCCAAGAGAGACAGCCCCGGCAGCTTGCTTCCAGAGGAAAGCTCCTCCGTGACGGGGGATGCCATTCAGAGGCGCTGCCACTCCTCCCTTGAGATTGTACCAGCTGAAACCAGGGAAAATTACCGGCATATAAGTCTTTCCACGCCTGTTGCACCACTCAAGGTCGTCGGACAGCAGATTGCTGAATTTTGCGTAACTGTCTATGTTGTAGCGTCCCACCATCCAAGGGTGT
>JBJEJT010000195.1:0-3076 GCA_051878255.1 Candidatus Cryptobacteroides sp.
ATTTGAGGATTCAATCACCCTGCGGTTGGCTTCACGCACACGCTCCGCATTCATTTTCAACACCTTGCGGTCGTAGGTATAGAAACCGTTGATTTCAATTTCAACATCGGTGGTCTGGGTATAGACTGCGGCTGCACATTTGCTGTTCTGCTTGATGCCTATGAGTTGCTCAGCATAGCTCACATACATATCTGTCACTGAATCAGTGTCCTCGAATTGTATATAGCCCCAGTTGCGTCCGGTCTCCCAGAGGTGGCCCTCAACCGGATAGCCTATGCCGCCGTATTCTCCGAGCACATTCACCATCCTCTCGTCCAAAATACGCATTTGAGGGTGCGGATAGTAATGGGAATCAAGCAAGTCGCCGGCGCCTTCAATCCAGTTGCCGCCCGATGCGGCATTCACAAGACGGGTCGGGTCGAGAGCCTTGGTGAAGTCTGCCACGGTCTTGGTGTCGAACTGACCCCAGGCTTCATTGAACGGCACCCACACCACTATGCACTGGAATTTCTTCACCTGATTGATGATTTCAGTCCATTCCTTATAATAATTGGCCTTGATGGCATCCGTGACTGCCCAATAATCTATTCCTGCACCATAGCAGTCCTTTCCCTGTGCCCATTCATCAAGCGTCCTGTGACATCCGACATTAGGCATATCCTGCCAAACCAGCATTCCGAGACGGTCGCAGTCGTAGAACCATCTTGAAGGCTCCACCTTGATGTGCTTGCGTATCATATTGAAACCCAACTCTTTGGTCTTTTCGATATCGAAAGCCATAGCCTTGGCAGTCGGAGCGGTGTAGAGTCCGTCAGGCCACCAGCCCTGGTCCAATGGGCCGAACTGGAAGAGGATTTCGTCGTTCAGGGCCAGTCTCTTCACTCCTGCCTCATCCTGTTTTTCGGAAATCTTGCGCATTGCGGTGTAGGCTTGAACGCTGTCAATTACTTTTCCGTTGCGGAGAAGAGAAATTTTGAGTCCATAGAGATACGGGCTATCGACGCTCCAGAGTTTCGGCTCGGCAATTCTGTTTATGACTTCACCATCTGCCGGGCCCTGAGCCTTGGCAACGGCGAATATGCTCCAGCCTGGCTTTTCAGGGTTGTAGCCGATTTTCGGACGGAGCACCTCAACTGCGATTTCGTCGCCATCCTCAGCGCCTTCGCATATTGCTGAAACTGCAATTTCACCGGTGGAGATATCCGTGCGCACGTTGTAGTCGGCAATATATCCCGCCTGGGGCACATTTTCCATCCAAACGGTCTGCCATATTCCGGTCACCGGGGTGTACCATATTCCGTTAGGATTCTCAACCTGCTTGCCGCGCGGGATGGACCACGCCGGGTCGTCGGTCGGGTCGAAAACTCTCACGGCGATTTCAGCAGGGCCCTCCTTGAGAGCCTCGGTCACATCCAGGCTGAATGCAGTGAATCCGCCTGTGTGGCTGAAAGCCAGAGAGCCGTTCACATAGACATCAGCAGCCCAATCCACTGCGTCGAAATGCAAGAGAGCCTTCTCCCAGGACTCGGGTTTGGATATGGTGGTCCTGTACCAGAGCACTTCATCCTTGCCAATTCTGCGGCCAACGCCTGAAAGCGATGACTCCACGCAGAAAGGCACGAGAATCTTTCCGTCAGCCTCGCCCATCATCGGCAGGCTTGCTGGAGTGATTGCATAGTCCCAAAGTCCATTGAGGTTTTTCCAATCCTTGCGAACCATCTGGGGACGCGGGTATTCGGGACGGGCATTGTCCGGATTCACCTCGGCAGCCCAAGGTGTGCTGATCTTGTCTCCCGCAGGAGCCCAATCGTAAACGGCAGGATTGCTGCACGAGGCGAGCGCCACCGCCAAAATTGACAAAAATTTCTTCATTATGTCTTAGTTAGTGTGTTTCGGGGTGTAAAGTTAGCAATACACGAAAAATTTTTCTGATTGTTTTGCAATTTTCCATCAAGTCATCTGCACCGGACGGATATGTCCTTCGGAATCGAATTCGAGGCGGTCTATGCAGACCACGCGGTCGTTGCCGTCTGTGGAGCCGAGCGGATGACGGTGATAGATGATATAGTATTCATCAGCCCGCCGGACGACACTGTGGTGACCTGCTCCGGTACCGTGCTCGCCGTCGCCTTCCAAAATGGTGCCTACTCTTTCGAATGGGCCGTAGGGGCTGTCCGAAATGGAATATGACACACGGTAGTCGTCTTTTGTCCAGTCGCCCTCGCTCCACATAAAATAGAATTTCCCTTCTCTCTCAATCATAAACGGACCTTCCACATAGCCCTCCGGAGTCACTTCCCTGTACATTTCTCCGTCAGGGAAAGGAAGCAGAGAGGTGAAATCATCCGAAAGCCTCACCAGATTGCAGTGGCTCCATCCGCCGTAAAACATCAGCCAGTCCCCTGTCCCGGGGTCGCGGAACACGAACTGGTCAATAGGCTGGGCACCGTTCACGATTTCTCCGACAAGAGGCTTTCCAATCAGGTCCCGGAACGGTCCCTCGGGCTTGTCTGAAACGGCCACGCCTATGCCTCCGGTTTCGCCCTCGTGGATATCGTTGCAGGCGAAGAACATATAATACTTGCCGTCCTTCTGGACTATCGCAGGGGCCCAGAGTGCCTCACGCAGCCAGCTGATTTCATTGGAAGTGATTATATTGCTGTGTTTGGTCCAAGTCTTGAGGTCAGAAGATGAAAACGCATCCATATAGAGCTGCTCACCGAATGGCAGGGACGCGGTCGGGTATATCCAGAGTTCGTCATCTATGATTATGCCTTCGGGGTCGGCATACGGGCCTTCGAACAGGGGGTTGGTCCATCCGGTCCATTCAGACGGTCTGCCAACGCAGGCGCTTAGTGATGCCGCGACGGATATGCCGAGAATTATTGACTTGAAAAATTTCATTTTGAAATCATTAAAATGTTGGAAAAGAGTATTGGTCTTCCAAATATAACGGACAATCGGGAACATTCTACAAAAAAGGTGGTCTGAATTGACAGGCCACCCTTTTTGATTATACCTGCCCGGTATCAGTTGCCCTGATATGAGCCGGGCCAGAAGGCTGAGGCGTCGCGGG
>JBJEJT010000196.1:0-12706 GCA_051878255.1 Candidatus Cryptobacteroides sp.
GATGTCCTTCCGCATAATATGCTTTCACTTCTTCCAGCCCGGTCCCGTCCAAGTCCATAATTTCGAATATGCGGCTGTTCACGAGAGCTTCCAGTTCCGGGTCCACTCCGCCCTCCGGTTCAATCCCGCTGAAGTCGAGAGTGATGGGGTTGCGGCGGTTCGCGAGTATGGCAAGGGTCGAGTTGATTGTCTTGCGGTAATATCCTGCCCCGGTGTGTATGTCCACGGTGAGGGAGGAAAGGCTGCCGGGAAGCATAGGAACGAGGAAATGCAGGTTCCCGTCTGAAACGGGATTCAGGTTTGACGGGTCTATGCTGATGCTCGTGCTGCCCTCTGTGACAGTCAGGTTGCCGTTCCTCAGGTCGAGTTCACATTTGCCGGCAATGGCAGAGCCGGGACTGACAACTATCTTGCTGATGCTTTCCCCGTCGCTGATGCCGAGCGATTTTACCGAAAGGTCGAGATGGGCGAGGGGACGGTCCCAAATCAGGGGCACACTTTCCTCAGGCAGGGAGGAATAGGTCTGCTCGGAATAAGCCCACATCAGGTCTGCAGCTTTGTCGAAATTGCCGTCTGCAGGGCTTTGGGTGTCCGGGACAGTCACGCTTACGCCTGGAATACCGGTCCCGGCATCGACTGCGGAAGCCGGATAGACTGCGTAGAAGCGGGTTTTGCTGCTGATGGATGCGGTCAGTTCCACAGGTACGGTGAATTCAGCAATCCCGCAGTCTTCAGCGAGGGGCTCGGAAGTGCTGAAGGAAGACGCCCAGGTGCTGGAGGCAAGATAGGTGACTGCAATCCGGTCGCCTGCACTCCAAATCACGTCTCCGTCTTCCAGTTGGGTCCTGGATCCGGGGAGGGAGGAACTGAATCGGATTTCGGCAGTGGGTGCCGTGCCGCCAGCGGGATCCAGTTGTTCCCTGCTGCAGGAAATGACGGCGGTTGCAAAGCCTGTCGCAGCCGCCATCATCAAAAATATAAACTTGGAATTGGTCATCAGTTTTCCGGGATTGCCCGGCGTTTATGTGTGGTCAGTAAGTTAAGGTCCTCAGGTGTTTGGGCCGTCAGACCTGATGTCTCGATTGTCAAAAGCTGCCGAGTTCATTCGGGGAGTAGCGGTAGGATGCTGTGTTGGCTTCTGGAACTGTATCCAAACGTACTGCGCCGATAACTGTTGAACCTGGATCTTTGGATGAATCTACAGGTGTGATGGTGTAAGGACCATAAGCACCATTTGCAGGATCCCAAGTTCCGGAAAGAGGAGTCTGTGATAATATTACAGGTGTACCAACGCTGCTGGATGTTGAACCTGTAAGATTACCTTTGTTAAGATAGTATTTAGTTCCTTCTTGGATTGCAAATTTGCTGTAATAGTAATTATAGGTTATATTTACACTTTCTGCATAGTATGGTTGAACCCCGTCTGTTGTCGAGTCGGTGTCAAATTTTAGATTGACAAGAGTTGAGTGTTGTGCTTTGCCTTCCACCAAAGTGCCGATGACGACTTCGTCAAACAGGTTGTAATTGACAATACCTGTTTTCGAGACTTTTCCTGCCACGACCAATCCTGCATTTGGTATGGTGGTTTTGGCAAAGGTATTATTTTGAATGATAACGTTATCTACCGTACCCGCCTGAATGTTCAATATCTTGAAATCTGTCATTGGTGTCTCTGAACTTCCGGAGAAATAGAAAACGTTATTGTACGCATACACGTTTGTCAAGGTGGATTCCTGACTTGCGAATGTGATGAATGAAGAAGTAGTGCTTTTTGTAGAATAGTCGCAATTTGAAATACTGATTGTATTGATTTCAGTTGCGGCATTGATGATATACACGACGTGTCTTGGTAAGTCTTTAAGGATGCAATTGTCAAATACAATATATCCGAATGATGTTCCAGGAGTATCGGATGCTTTCTGTTGTTGGATTACATCGGCACTTGTAGATGTAAGAATAACGTTCTCAAACAGCAAAATTCCGGATTTGTTCGTTTTTGGTCTCAGAACTTTTGTGCTTGTGATTGCTGCCTTGCTTTCTGTATCCACAGCACAGATAATCAGACTGTCAAGATCATTGTATGATACATTGATCTCGCTGGAATTGTTGTCAATGAAATAAACTCCATCTGCACTGATAGTTTTATTGGTCTTGCCATCGTGAAGCATATTTCCCCTCTTGTGGGTAGCATTATTGAACTTGTATCCTCCCTTTTCAGGGTCACCGACAGCAATGTCGAATCCGTCAAGATACTGAACGAAGTAGTTCTGATGAGCTTTGTAACTCTCCGCAGACGGAGCACTCATCGGGAGAATTGAATTTCGTGTGGATACTTCTGTGATAGTTTTCCCAGTCTTGACTGCCACCTGGCTCCCGTCCGCCTTGGAGACAATTACTGTGAATCCTGCAGAGAAAGTCTGGGGAACGATGGAGAAATAATATGTTCCGGCAGCGAGATCTTTCCCATTATTGTGCAATCTGACATAAATATCAGGGTCTGTAACATTAACGACTGGATTTCCTTCGTCATCAATGGATATCTGCATGGTTCCGCAGAGTGTTTCGCTGTTGTTTCCCATAAGAGTTAGGGATTTTACGCCTTCACCGGCGAGTTCTTCAGAAAGAGTGAATCCTATATGTGAGCAGATGTTCTTGAATTCAATTCTCTTGTTCTCAAGATCAACTTTTCCTGCCATATATGGAACTTCGTCGCCAAATGAACCGACCTTTGCAATCTGGTCCGGGAAAAGCTTCGACTGCATAACTTTCAAATCTGATTTCCAGGATGCGGCACTTCTATACCAGTACAATGCATAGTATGTTTCTGATTCAGGTACTTCAGCTTCAGAGGTGAACCAACCGTTTCCTGTAGTGGTGAATTTGGTGTTGGTGCTCGTTGCCGTGTCAAAGATTGAAATGGCATCACCCGGGAGCCAATTGACCTTGCCATTCTCTCCGAGTTCTGTTTTGCTGCCCTCAATAGTTGCATACAGTTCAAAGGATGTGTAATTGACCTCTGAATTCTGGCCCTCATTGTTGTTTTCGTTGTCCTCAACGAGTTGTTCCTTAGTGCAGGCAATCGCGAGGAGTGCCAATGCTGAATAGAATAAAGCTCTTGTTTTCATTGTGTTGTCCTCCTTGTTGATTACCATTCCATTGTTGTTTCTCCATTTTCACCAGACCAGATGTTGTACGTCTCGGTGCTGCCGAAATTGGAATTGATTACCGTAGAACATTCACTCTCGAAACAGTTCATTTCCAAAGTGGGGGGGGGCATAGGAACTGCCACTGTGGTTGTGATTGTCAGTCATAGTGCTATGATGTTTTGATTTGTTTTTCTGTTTGCAAAGTTATCTTCTGTCAAGTCAGCGGCAGGGTACTCTCAAACAGGATTATTTCGTTTTTGCGCAGATTTCTGCGATTCTGTACAATTTTCTTTTGAAAATGTCCAAAACAAAATCGACACTATGTTTCCTTGGACAATTTTGGTGGTGTTTTGGACAAACTTGAAGTCAAAAGCACAAAGTTCACAAACTCGCATACAATCCGAAATCTTCCCCGGAGTGATGACACCTAACTTTGCAAAACAAATTCAAAACACTAAACTATGACCGTAAAACAATATCTGGCCTGCGCCGTGGCTGTTTCGGCAGTGCTTTCCTGCACCACCGAACCTTTCGAGCCCGGCAAGTCGGGCGACATCGACAGGGAACTTCCTACGAATGTCATCATCCCGGAATCCCCCGAGGGGTTCGATGAAACCGTTTTCGAGGTCCTCAATCTGGACTATCCCGGACTCGAAAAGGTGAAAGCCTCATATCAGGAGGGAAACCTCGGAAATGCTGCGAACTACCTTCTGGAGTATTGGAGAAGCCGCTCAAATGCCGTAAATCCGTATGTGGACCTTGTCAGCCCTTCCTACACCGAAGTGGAGAAGAACAAAGCCGACCAGGCGCTGGAATACCGTTTCTGCGTGGCAAAGTTCGTCGAGGACGCAAACGACCCTGCAACCGAGGCTGATGACCTGTATTATTCGTTTGCAAAGGTGGTGGAGAAGGAAACAGTGATAGACTGGGACTTCGTTCCCGCAGGAGTAACCGACCAGGAGTTCAGATACCAGAAGCACCGTCACCAGTGGATGGAGCCTCAGGCAAAGGTTTACAAGGCGACAGGAGATGAAAAGTATTTCCGGAACTGGCAGACGGTATATCTGTCCTGGCTCGAAAAATATGTCCCATCCTTCCCCGGGGACACTCACAAGTATCCTGAACCGGGTGGGGCAGAGAATGATGTGGATTATTGGTGGAAAGGCCTGCAGGTGGCTGAAAGGGTGCTCTCGCAGATCAATATCCTCCCATACTATATAAATTCGGAAAACTTCACTCCGCAGTGGCTCAGTTTCTTCCTCACTATGTTCTCCCACCACGTGGAACTTATGAGAAACAATCTGTATCCTGATACCAACATTCTCGTGAAGCAACTCCGGGCATTGGCAACGGCAGGCATCCTTATGCCGGAGTTCCGCAATGCGGAGGAATGGATCCGGCAGAGTTACGGCCTTATCAACGAGGCAGCTGAAACTCAGTTCTTCTCCGACGGAGTTCTTGTGGAATGTGATCCGAGCTATCACATCTCCGTGATATCCGATTTGCTTGAAGACAAATACGTGGCTTTCTACAACCACCGTCTGGATTTGCTGGATTCGGATTACATTGACAAACTCCACAATGCGATGACTTTTGTAGCCGACATCACTTATCCGGACTACAGCATCGACAACTGGAACGACACCCGTGCATCCTCCTACAGCAAGAGCGTGCTCCAGAACAACTTCTCCAAATACTCCGAGGCATTTCCTGACGACCAGTACCTCAAGAGTATGGCAACCGGTGGCAAGCAGGGGGCATATCCGCAGTCGAGCATCGCAAGCTATCCCGATGGCGGATTCTATATGATGCGCAGCGGCTATGACGCGAACTCCACTATGATTGTCCTCTCCAACAATGCGAATCCGTATGCTGCCTGGCATTGTCAGCCGGACAACAACACCTTCTCCTTCTGGAGCAAGGGCAGGAATTTCCTTCCGGACGCGGGCTCATATTCATATAACACAGGTTCTGCAAGAACCAATTATGGCAAGGCATCGAACCACAACACCGTCACATACGGTTCGAATGAGTATCCGTTCTACACTACGCAGGAAGTTTCCGTTCCAATCTGCAAATCCCAGAACAGGGACGATTTGATAGTCTCTCTTCACAAGATTTACAGCGGCGGCTCCGAAGAAGCGGATGTGTGGCACAGGAGGGCTCTGTTCTTCGTCGAGAGGGAATTCCTCGTCGTGGTGGATGACATTTACGGCGGTGCGGAGGATATGGTGAACTTCCATATCCATCTCACCAGGGATGACGAGGCTGATGTGACCACAGAGCCGGCAGACTGTGCCGCCTGGACGAACTTCTCCGACGGCAACAATGTCTATGTCCGCACTTTCCTCGAGGACCCGTCAGTATGCGAGTTCACCGAGGTTACAAGCAATGTCTCCAACAAACTGGATGTGGTTTCAGGCAGCAGAAAGGGCTACAAACTCAAAACCGGAAAGGGGATAGGGAAGTCTGCGCGTATGATTACCGTGATTTGTCCTTTCAGTTCCAGCTGTCCTGATGTTTCGGCACAGTTTACTGACAATTCCGATGGCATTTCTGCCATCCACACCGAAGGCTCGGCTGTCAGGGTGGACCTGGGCAATGCGACTTACAACCTGAGTTACACTTTGAATGAGTAACCAACAAAACCATTATAATTATGTCCATTAAAACTATCAGAAACCTCATCCTCGCACTCGGGATGGTCCTGGCTGCATCCTGCACCAAGGACAAACTCGATGGGGAGGGTTTCAGGCTATATTATCCGGATGGAGTCGAGTTCGCTCAGAACATAGGCTTCAACATCACTCCAAGTTGGAAAGGAGGCACTCCTGAGGATTTCAAGATCACTCAGGTCAAGCTGGATGACTCATATTATGTGGGACCGGAATTCTCCATCAATCCGACTACAGGTGTGCTCACTGTTTCCGGAACCGTCAATACTGCCCCCGGCATCTACAGCATTTCCATATCCTGCACGGTTGCAGGGGTGAAATACAGTTTCCCGGACAAACTGACCGTTACTTTCCTCAACGGCATTCCTGACGGCATCTCCACCGACCCTGGCTTCTTCTTCCTGAACATAGCCGACCTGAAAGCGGACAGTTCTGCGGAACTTCCTACGGCACAGGTGATTACCGAGGGAGAACACATAAAAATCGAGTCCTACTCAATCAGAAATGTCAAAAAGGACGGCGAGTATCTTGACAATGTGACAAATCCGTATTTCTCCATCAGCAGCGACGGGGTAATATCGGCTGTCAAGGGCGCTCCTTTCGAAGTCGGAACATACGTCCTCGACCTCAAGCTCACCACAAGGTCCTATTCGGAGGAAAGCCAGGTGGGACTCTTTACGGATGCCGTCACGGTTCACGTCGTATCGGCTCCTACCAGTCTTTCCTACAATCGTGACGAATTCCTGCTGGATGAGGGTGACTCATATTTTGAGAGTGCGGCACCTGTGGTGGTTGGTTCGCTGGATGGACTTGAGTTTTCCATACAGGCGAACCCGGCGACCGACAAAATCAGCATCGATGCACAGACAGGTATCATAAAGGTGGCTTCCGGCCACGGCTTTGTCAAGGACGATGTCTATATGGTGGATGTGTACGTGAAGAATGCCTATATCGAGGAACCGGTGTGTTTCCAGAGGGTTCTGACCATCAAGGTGGTTGAGAGCATCCCTGCCATCCAGGACTTCATCTATGCCCAGCAGACGAAGAAGATGGTGCTCGGCTGGACTGCCGAACCTGAGCCGGCGGACAACGGCACTTACATTTATGAATTCACCGACCCGGCTGCGGATTATGTCAAATGGGTGAGCCTGGATTCCGAGACCGGAAAGTTGTCGGCTGTGAAAGGCAACAAACTGCCTGTCGGCACTCACGAGATTTCCGTGACGGCACGAGATGCCAAATACCAGAATCCGAAAGAAGTCGTCTTCAAACTCGATGTGGTTGAGAATCCATATTATTTCACTTATTTCAGTTACGGCAACAATCTCGGGCTTACCGAGGCGCAGACCGGTGGGGTTAGCCAGTTCAGGGTATTTACCGAAGAAGAGTTGCTCAGCCTCAACCCGGCAATCAGATATACGGATTTGCCCGATGGGGTGAATGTCAAATTCTCGGGCACACGCAAGGCACAACTGAGTGGCACATCAGTGAACCAGAGTACCGGACAGATTTCTTTCCAAGGCTTTGCAAGCCAGAAAATGGGAGTCTATATAGTTACTGCCACCACGAAAGACCCGTCAGATGCGGAGAATACATTCTCTGTGAAAGTGCCTGTGTTCGTGGATTTCTCCGGAGAGACCGGGGCTGGCATAAGTGTGCAGTATTCTCCATTCGTGCTGCGCTTCAATCCGAAGCAAGGCGGACGTTCTGCCGTCCCTGAAATCAAGGGTGCTGACCTTGCCGATTTCTATATGGACTGGCGAAGGACATTCTCGTTCTATAATCTGGATGGGGATGACAATATATTCAAGCCAGAGGGAACTGTTGCCAACTGTCCTTTCCTGCAGCATCTGTGGAATAATTGCGGAAGTACCAATTACAGTTCAAAGGATGCGGTAGGATTCTATGACGGTGCAAATCCGAAGAGCAGTGCGGTGCTTGCAAAGCAGCCGACCTATGTGGACGGGACAAGAGGCAGCAACTATCTTTCAGTCGTGGCAAACCGCGGTGTGTGGTTCAATCAGGAATGGGCGGACGGAGTCTTCATCGGGGAGATGACCGTTGCAGTCAATCCATTCACCGGCTTTACCAATCTTGGGACTGCGCTTTCAAACGCAGCTGAAGATTACAGGTTCAATCCTATCGCTCTTTGGATAGACAGGGATTATCTCGAATAAGAAATCATCAGATATGAAAAATATACCTTATATATTATTGTCACTTGCAGTCCCGTTCTGCATCTTCGCATCCTCCTGCCAGAATGAGGAGCCGTTGCAGCCGGAAATAACTGCCGGGGTAAGCTACAGTACAGTGAACAAGGTTTACCCCAACAAGACATTCGAATATGTGCCGGAAATCCAGGCGGGCAAGGCTGAGAACTTTGCCATTCAGTCCGTGTACTTCGGCGAGACACAGTGGAAAGGGGATATGTTCGACATCAATCCCTCCACTGGTGTCGTGACCGCCGTCGTCCCCGCTGAAATAGCCACGGGGGATTATCTCGTGAGCATCACCTGTTCCGTTGACGGGCAGAAATTCATACTCCGCAATGCCCTGACGGTTACAGCCATTCCGGGAGTTCCGGATGTGAACATAGACGAGTCTCCGAAAGTATTGCGTTACGAAAGTCTCAACCCGGAGTCCACGGCGGCAATTCCGTTTGTGAGCGTACTCATAGTGAATGAGGCTTCACCTGTCACAAGCCTGGAAATCAGGAATGTACGCAAGGGAAACGAACCGCTTGAAGGGGGAGAGGCACTGTTCGCCGTGGATTCCGACGCCCTCACCATCACTCCGGTCAGGGCAGATTCCTGGGTCCTCGGCACCTACACAGCGGATTTGAAAGTGAATACCGAGTCTTTCTCTGCAGAAAGTTCGGAGGGTCTTATGAAAGATGCCCTCATCTTCAATGTGGAGGCTCTCCCGGTGGTTCTCACTTACCCGGAGGCAGGCAATTTCTACCAGAACCAGACCGCAACCTACACTGCCAAGTTCGAGGATGCCGTGCCTACTGACATCGCAATCAAGTCCGTGACAGTGGATGGAAGCCCGCTCGCGGACTGGAGCAATCTCCTGGGCATCGACTCGGATGCCAATGTCAGCGTGGCTGCCGTTCCTGATGCGAAAGTGGGCGAGTACAAGATTTCCGTGTCATACAAATATGCCGGACAGGACCTCTCCTCTGACGATGTTCTTTGTGTCAAGTGTATCGCCGGCTTGCCTGCGGCACTCAGTTCCACCGATTTCGGGCGCCTCTTTGAACCTGCCGAACTTGCAGAAGGTTCAGCCGGAATTGATGGGTTCAGAATCACTGCCGAGGGAGAATCCGCAGAAGTGCTTTCATATTCGATTGCCGGTGCAAGCCACAACTCGGCTCCTTTCGTATGGCAGGACATAATCAGCATTGCTGACGGAGTCGTAAACCTTGCCAAGGGAACCTGGGATGAGGGTGAGTACAGCGTGGACATCCGTTGTGTCACTGCTTCTTTCGACGAGTCCTACGAGCACGGTGTGTTCAATGGTGCTGTCAAGTTCTCTGTTTACAATGCTGTAGAACTCAAGTACGAAAATGCTACAAAGAAAGAACACGCTCCGTGGTCCATCACTCCGTCCACACCTATGCCTTCGGGTTTCACTTACTCATTCACTGACCCTGCTGCCGACTATGTTTCAGTTCTCTCACTCAATCCTGCAACCGGAGAATTGACCGCATCCAAGGGCAACAGCCTGGGAATCGGCACCTATGATGTGTCAATTACCGCATCTTCTCCGGGACGCAATCCATCCACTGGAGTATTTGAATTGAGCGTGGTTCAGAATCCATACTACTTCACGTATTTCAGCTATGGCAACAACCTTGGTTTGACAGAAGAGGAAAGTTCAGGCGTGAGCCAGTTCAGACTTGCAAAGAAAGCGGAAATAGGTACTCTTAAACCGGAGATCCAATACACTGACCTGCCTGAATCAGGAAAGGATGCTGTGACATACTCAATTGACATAAAGGAGAATATGTCGTCGGCTACGATTGTTTCAAATACAGGCGACCTCTCTTTCACAACTGACTCCTGGGCAAACTTCCAGAATGGTCTCATCTTCGTTACTGCAACGACGGTGGATCCTGAGGACGCTGCAAACAGTTTCACTGTCAAGATTCCGGTATTCTTCCATTTCGCCAATATGAATCCGACTTCATCCGGCAGGAATGTGTCTTACACTCCGTTTGTGTTGAGAGTGAATCCGAGAAAAGGCGGCAAGACTTCAAGCAAGCCGGTCATCACCGGTGTGGAGGATGAAAGCAAGTTCTTGCTTGACTTACGCAGGGATTTCTGCTTCTGGACCTTGGACGACAACGAGAATCTCAATTCGTACAAGAGCATAGCAGAAGGACAGTTGCTCTATACTCTCTGGACTCAATACGATTGGGGAGGGGTAGCTACTAATTATGGTTCAAACAATCCTGTCTCATATTTCACGAATGGTTTCGCCGGTCCGAAGAATCAGGAGCAGCTTGCCAAGTCTTTGGCATACTTTGACAACGCCAATGATTTTTCTGTGGTCGTGAACGCGGATATGTGGATTGACAAGAGTACGGACTATGCTGCAAATGGAGTATTCATCTGCCAAACCGCCACCACTGACGACGGTGAACCGGCTTCGTTGGGTCAGTCATACGATGCAACTAATAATCCTAATTGTGCCGTAGGCAGACCGATAATAATCTGGCTAGACCCGAACTTTGAATGATAAAATAAACTTAACGATATGACTTTCAATAATATAATAAGAAGGTTGGCAGTCAGCCTGAGCGTCCTTATGGTGACGCTCGGACTGTCCGCCCAGAACCTCACGGTCACCGGTACCGTCGTGGACGAGCAAGACCTGCCCCTCCCGGGTGCCAGCATCATAGTGGCAGGCACCACCACCGGTGAAATCACCGACCTGGACGGAAAGTTCAGCATCAAGGTGAAGATAGGCACCAAGCTCGTCATTTCCTACATCGGCTACAAGGAACAGGAACTTATGGCAATCGGACAGAACAATGTCACCATAAGGCTCCAGCCGGACAGCCAGCTGCTCGATGAAATCGTGGTCGTGGGTTACGGCGCGGTCAAAAGGAGCGACCTCACAGGCTCGGTTGCGTCAGTCAGCGCCGATGCCTTGGAGGGTTATCAGTCAAGTTCGGTTATGGGTGCCCTCAGCGGTCAGATCGCCGGTGTGCAGATTACCCAGAGCGACGGTACCCCTGGTTCCGGATTCTCCGTGAACATCCGAGGCGTGGGAACCCTCAGCGGCGACAACTCTCCGCTTTATATCGTGGATGGTTTCCAGGTGGACAACATCGACTTCCTTTCCGAGGCAGACATAGAGTCCATCGAGGTGCTCAAGGACGCATCCTCTTCCGCAATCTACGGTTCGAGGGCAGCCAACGGAGTCGTGATGGTCAGCACCAAGTCCGGAAAGTCCGGACGCCCGGTCGTGACCTACAACGGTTCCGCAACCTACCGCATCATCCCTAAGGAACTGCCTGTGCTGGATGCCTATGAGTTCGTGAAGATTCAGGGCGAGATCAAGAGCGACTATACAGGTGCCTATTACAAAGACAACACTGCGACAGAAACTTACCGCTACAACTCTCTCGAAGACTACCGCGATGCGGAGACAGTGAACTGGCAGTCCCTGACTTTCCGTCCGACCTGGTCCCAGGACCACAACGTCACTGTGACCGGAGGTAACGACCAGACCAAGTATTCGATGCTCTTCTCACATTACGACGAGGAC
This sequence comes from Candidatus Cryptobacteroides sp., assembly GCA_051878255.1. GTDB lineage: Bacteria > Bacteroidota > Bacteroidia > Bacteroidales > UBA932 > Cryptobacteroides. The sequence goes on from JBJEJT010000196.1 coordinate 11,600, forward strand.
GGTATATTCATCAACAGCGGTTTCACCAAGACCAATGCCAAGGTGCGTTTCACCCAGAAACTCTGGAAGAACGTGACTTTCGACGGCACCGTGAACTATGCCCGCACCGACAAGAGGGGAGCCGGCACCACAGCCGACAACGGTCGTTTCAACACTCTCGCCCAGATTATCAGCGCAAGGCCGACCGGAGGTCTCAAGATGACCACTGAGGAACTCATCAACTCCCCCATAGACCTTGAAATGCTGGAGGATGGCGAATCCCTCGCCCAGGTGAACCCGATCCACCAGAATCAGAATGTCACCAACACCAAGAAGACGGACCAGTGGATGGGCAATGTGGCACTGACCTGGGAAATCGTCAAGGGGCTCACATTCAAGTCGGCTGCGACCTACAACACTGCCTTCACCCGCAACGACATCTTCTACAAGAACGGTTCGAAGGAGGCATACCGCAACGGCCAGCAGCCTTACGGCTCCAGCCAGTACACCAAGGAACTCCGCTGGGTGAATTACAACCAACTCACCTGGAAGCAGAAAATCGGCAAGCACAGTTACGACATAATGCTCGGAGAGGAAGCGTCGCAGAAGAAGCAGGAATATGTCTATGGACAGGCTATGGGTTTCCCTACCGATGCCCTTGGAAATGACAACCTCGGTCTGGGAGCGACCCCGAGTGCTGTGCGCACTTATTCCGCAAGCAACTCCCTGCTTTCATTCTTCGCCCGTGCCAACTACAATTACAACGACCGCTACCTCATCACCGGTACCATACGTGCCGACGGTTCCACGGTCTTCTCCCAGAACCACAAGTGGGGCTTCTTCCCGTCTTTCTCCGCTGCCTGGAGAATCAACAAGGAGAAGTTTATGAAGAATGCCCGCCACGTGTCCAACCTCAAGCTCCGCGCAGGTTGGGGTACGGTGGGTAACGACCGCATTTCCAATTTCCTTTCTCTGGACCTCTATACCAATGAGAAATACGGTCCGGACAACCCTCCTACGACCGTGTTCACCCCGAAGCAACTCCAGAATATGGACCTCAAGTGGGAGGGTTCCTCGACTGTGAACGTGGGTATGGACTTCGGATTCTTCAAGGACAGGCTCACATTC
>JBJEJT010000197.1:0-3026 GCA_051878255.1 Candidatus Cryptobacteroides sp.
CCTGATGGAAATAGCCGCCAAAGTCCCCAGGACCAAAGACGAACTCCTTTCGATAAAAGGTTTTGGGGAAGCGAAATTCAAGAAATACGGAGAGGACATCCTGCGCATCTGCAGTGGAGAGGACCGATGAGCATCCTCCGCTGCCAAAGCTACATCATATATATTTACCCGTGTAGGAATCCCTGCATTTCCGGAGGTCTTCTGGAGTGCCGCAGAACACTACCTTTCCGCCCTCAGTCCCAGCCTCCGGACCCAAGTCAATGACCCAGTCTGCCGCATTGATTACATCCGGATTATGTTCCACCACCACTATGCTGTGTCCATTGGCAATCAGCGAGTCGAAAGAACGGAGCAACTTCTCCACATCATAGAAATGCAGTCCCGTAGTAGGCTCGTCGAAAATGAACAGGATGTGCTGGTTTTTGTTGGGTTGTTCTCTCCCTGTCAGCAGGAACCACGCAAGTTTGATCCGCTGGCTCTCTCCGCCGGAAAGCGTGCTGGCACTTTGGCCGAGACGTATATAGGACAGTCCCACGTCCACCAGAGCCTGGAGTTTCCCGGCGATTTTCTTCGCAGTCGTATCTGTTTGGCTGCCAAAGAATCCGATGGCCTCGGACACGCTCATATTGAGAATGTCATCAATGTTCTTCCCCTTGTAGCGGACTTCAAGTATGTCCGGCTTGAACCTTTTTCCTCCGCAGGAATCACAGACCATAGTGATGTCAGCCATAAACTGCATCTCAATTTTGACGAATCCGTCTCCCTGACATTCAGAGCAGCGTCCTCCGTCCTGATTGAATGAGAAATACGAGGGCGTGTAGCCATTCAGTTTTGCATAGCTCTGCTCCGAAAGCAGTTTCCGGATGTCGTCATAGATTTTGAGATAGGTGACGGCATTGCTGCGTGAACTTTTGCCAATCGGGTTCTGGTCCACATACTCAATCTGTGTAATCCGGTCCGTATTGCCTTCGAGCCTGCGGAATGTGCCGGGAACGGGACCGGCGTGGTTGATTGCACGGTAGAGGGCAGGGTAGAGGACATCGCCCACAAGAGAGGATTTGCCTGACCCGCTGACCCCAGTGACTGCGGTAAGAACCCCCAAGGGGAACTTGACGTCAATATCCTTGAGGTTATGTTCCATCGCACCGATTACGTCCACCGAATAATGCCATTTGCGCCGTTCTCTGGTAAGCCTGGACCCCTCCCCGCTCAAATACTGTAATGTGAGCGACCGGGAGCAGGACTTTTCCGGTTCATCCGATTGTGCGATTTCCCTCAGCTTGTCGTCCAGATGTCCCTGATACACGATTTCTCCACCGTATTCTCCGGCTTTCGGACCTATGTCAATCAACATATCTGCCGCCCGCATAATGCTTTCATCGTGCTCCACCACCACGACGGTGTTCCCGAGGTCCCGCAGTTGCCTGAGGACTGAAATCAGTTTTTCGGTGTCACGCGGGTGGAGACCTATGCTGGGTTCGTCAAGTATGTACAGGGAGCCCACGAGGGAGTTTCCAAGCGCCGACACGAGATTGACCCTCTGGCTTTCGCCTCCCGAAAGGCTGTTGGACCGGCGGTCGAGTGTCAGGTAGCCCAGTCCCACGTCTTCGATACATCTGAGACGGTATTGGATTTCTTCTATTGCCTTGCCAGCCACGCTGCGGTCGTAATCGTCGAGTTGGAGGTTACGGAAGAACTCATCCATCTGCACGACGTTCATCTGCAGCAGTTCGTGAATGTTTTTTCCTCCGACACGCACGTAGAGAGCCTCTTTCCTCAGCCTGCTTCCTCCACAGTCCCGGCAGGTAGTCTTGCCGCTGTACCGGCTCAGCATATATTTGTACTGGATCTTGTATTTGTTCTGTTCCACCCACCTGAAGAATTCATTGATGCCTATGATTGCATCTTCCTCCCTGTCGGCAGGGCATCCTTCCCATATTTTCGCTTTCTGGGCATCGGTAAGGTTGCAGTAAGGTTCGAAGATGGAGATTCCGTTCTTTTTGGCGTTCTTGACAAGCAGTTCATTGAAATACTTCATTTTCTCCCCTCTCCAGCAGGCAATCGCTTCATCATAGATGCTGCGGCTCTTGTCCGGAATGACGAGGTCCTCGCTGATGCCGATGATTTCGCCGAGGCCGCCACAGGTCGGACAGGCTCCCAGAGGACTGTTGAAACTGAACAGGTATTCGTCACTCTGGCGGAATGTGATGCCGTCCATTTCCAAGCGGCTGCTGAACTGTTTGCTCTTGTGCCCGTCTTGCTCCCAGCAAACGGTCAATCTCCCGTCCCCTTTCTCAAATGCAGTCTGGATGGAAGAAAGAAGTCGGGCTGAAAGGTCTTCTGAGAAACTCTCGCTGCCAAGTTTGAGCCTGTCGATGAGCAGGTACATCCGTTTGGGGAACTCCCCACTCTCAGACAGCCTCATCACTTCCTCGATGCTGACTGCGCCAGTCCTGTCCCAGAACTCGAAGAACCTCGAGAATCCCTCCTCCTTGAGGGCGAGCATCAGTTCCACCTTGTCCTCCCTGTCTTCCCAGCCTATGTCTGCAAGGATATACAGTGGGATCTTCACATCTCCTTCGGGACGGAGTGAATCAATGAACTTTTTCACGTCCCGGGCAGTGCTGGCTTTGACTTCCCGTCCGGAAACAGGAGAATAGATATGTCCTATCTTCGCGAAGACGAGACGCAGGAAATCAAAGATTTCCGTGGTCGTGGCAACCGTGGAGCGAGGATTCCTTATATTGACTTTCTGTTCTATGGCTATGGCTGGAGGGATGCCGTCGATGTCGTCCACGTCAGGTTTGTTCATACGCCCGAGGAACTGACGGGCATAAGACGAAAGGCTTTCGGCAAAACGTCTCTGTCCTTCTGCATAGAGGGTATCAAAAGCCAGGGAGGATTTGCCGGACCCGGAGATGCCTGTAATCACCACAAGTTTGCCTCGGGGAATCTCCAGTGATATGTTTTTCAAGTTATTGACTCTCGCACCCTTGATGACGATGCTTCCTTCTGCTGCCATTCTT
>JBJEJT010000198.1:0-3010 GCA_051878255.1 Candidatus Cryptobacteroides sp.
GCAAGTCTTTCCAATGAACTTTAGTTCAAATAATTAAGACTTGCGAAACTTGAGTACTATGAGCCCTCGTTGATGCCTACAGGGGATTCTTCTCAGTCGAAGGGTTTCAAAAGGCGCGGTATTTGCGGCACCTCCCCTCCGGATTTGTACATATAAAAACATTGAAAAATGAAAAAAAATTTCTTTCAGCGGCGCATTCAATGCGCTGCGCGGGTCTGTTGCCTGTCGGCGGCAGCCCTTGCTCCCCTGTGTTCCTGCAGTGAAAAAATTCCTTTTGCGGAAAATTCCGGGGGAGAAAGCATTTCCTTGTCCGTCAATTCGAGCAAAGTCAGCCTGAACGGGACGGAATATGTCTTTGAGGCGGGCGATGAGATTGTGGCAGTGTCATCAGGCAATGCCGTCGCAACACTCAGCAATTCAGCGGAGAACCCCAACCTTTTCTCCGGATTTTTCGACGACACGCTCGGGGCGGATTCCGAATCTTTCCGCTTTTACCTGAACTGCGGCAGTGCCGAAAAAATCGCGACTGCCTCGCCTGTGTATGTCCAGGAGGGCAAGCCCTGGCTTACGGCTGTGGCAGAGAATGTGGGCAGGAATGCATCCACGGGCAAGTACAATGTTTCGGTAGCCCTTGCTGCACCTGAAGGTGTGATTCAGATCGCGCTGGAATCCGACTACGACTGCAGTGTGGACATCCTTGCCCACAAAGCCAACATCGCCGAGTTCAACGGTACCTGGTTCAGCGGGAACAAGCTCAGCGGTCTGGAGGTGAAAGCCGGGAAGCCGTATTTTGTGAATGTTCCGGAGGGAATGTCCGGAGGATTCTGCCTGACGGTCCAAAAAGACGGGGAGGGCACGATGTTCACCAACTTCGGAAGTCTTCTCACCATTCTCAAGAACACCGTCGTCAAGATTGGGGAGTTCATACCTTTCAGCAAGAAAATAGCTTTCTCAGGCTTTGACACGACCTGGAGCCTCTACAAAAACGGAGATACAGACGCTGCCAACTCCAAAGGTGCCGACTGGATAGACTCCGGAACCGTTACCGTGTCATATGTGGGAGCCTCATCATCTCTCGCCGAGTTCAAGAGCCTGACTGTCAATGTGGACGGAACCGAGTTCGTCACCACGTCAAGTTCAAGCCTCAGCTGGAACGGCAAGAGAGAATTCAGTTGGACCGTCCCAGCCACCGATGGACACACGGACTGGAGCGATGTCATAATCTCTGCATCAGCCGTATTCTCGACTCCTTTCGGGGACATAACCATCGATGGGGAAACCACCAGGGTCATCAGCGGACTTCCATATTCGGTCGCACCCCCGTCAAACAGCAATGCCCATCCGTGGACCGTCACAAGAGGCGGCAACAAAATCAGTTTCGGTTCGGAATATCTCGAATTTACCCGTAAGGGGACATCAGGTCTCAACAAGGACAGTCTCGTGGAGTCGCCTCATTTCAACATACCCGAAAATGTTCCCGTCGCAATGGACACCGACTATATGATAAAGGGAGAGCAGGTTCTCATAACTTACAGTGCCCACCTCAAATCCTATATAGGCGGGTTGCTCAAGATAGATGACGAGACGAGCAACAAGGACGGTTTGCGCAAGCAGGTCACCCACACCGGTGAACTCACTCCGGACTTCAACTATGTGGAATTTGAAAAGATGGGGACTACCGAACTCACCGGGTCTGCCAGAGTGTATGGGGTAAACCTCCGTTATGCTGACACTGACTGACAAAATGTCACAATTATTCCCGTAAAAACCAATTGGCACAAGATTGGTTGTTTTCTTCTGCGCCGGCGCGGGCTGACAGTCCCGCCGGCAGTGGAAAAAGATTGATAATAATAAAAAGGAGAAAATATTTATGGGAAAAATTATCGGAATCGACCTCGGTACTACCAACTCTTGCGTAGCCGTAATGGAAGGCAATGAGCCTACCGTGATCATCAACAACGAAGGTCAGAGGACCACACCGTCCGTAGTGGCATTTACCGACGGCGGGGAAAGGAAAATAGGCAACCCTGCGAAACGTCAGGCGATTACCAATCCTCACAAGACCGTCTATTCCATCAAGAGATTTATGGGAGAGACCTACGACAGGGTAGGTAAGGAAATCGCCCGTGTGCCTTACAAAGTGGTACGTGGCGACAACAACACTCCGCGTGTGGACATCGACGGACGTCTATACACTCCACAGGAGATTTCAGCAATGATTCTCCAGAAGATGAAGAAAACCGCAGAAGACTATCTGGGACAGGAAGTTACAGAGGCTGTCATCACAGTGCCTGCATACTTCTCCGACTCTCAGCGTCAGGCAACCAAGGAGGCAGGCAAAATCGCAGGTCTCGATGTCAAGAGGATTGTGAACGAGCCTACCGCGGCAGCCCTCGCATTCGGCCTTGACAAGATGCACAAGGATATGAAGATCGCAGTGTTCGACCTCGGTGGCGGTACGTTCGATATTTCCATCCTCGACCTCGGTGGCGGTACTTTTGAGGTTCTGTCCACCAACGGAGACACCCACCTCGGGGGAGACGACTTCGACCAGGTCATCATCGACTGGCTTGCACAGGAGTTCGCTTCCGAAAACGACGGCATAGACCTCAAGGCAGACCCTATGGCTCTCCAGAGGCTCAAGGAAGCAGCCGAGAAAGCGAAGATCGAACTTTCAAGCCAGACTTCGACTGAAATCAACCTGCCATACATTATGCCGGTCGGCGGTATTCCAAAGCACCTCGTGAAGACCCTCAGCCGTGCGAAATTCGAGCAGCTTGCGGACAATCTCATCAACCGCACCCTCGAACCTTGCCGCAAGGCGCTTTCAGACGCAGGTCTCCAGACATCCGACATCGACGAAGTACTGCTCGTGGGAGGTTCGACCCGTATTCCTGCAGTTCAGGAAATCGTGAAGAAGTTCTTCGGCAAAGAGCCTAACAAGAGTGTCAATCCGGATGAGGTCGTGGCGATCGGAGCAGCCGTACAGGGTGGTATCCTTTCCGGAGAC
>JBJEJT010000199.1:0-2997 GCA_051878255.1 Candidatus Cryptobacteroides sp.
ATGCGGGCAAGAGTCGAGAACTTCTCCCCGTTCATAGTCCTCGCCCTGATGGACAGGAGCGTTTCCTTGACCTCGACTGCCGCAGCCTCGCGGTCAGGGTAAATGCAAATCTGGCTGAGGCGGTACTGTGCCGGCACAAGCGGCAGGTCTTCCGCATCCGTGGATGCTATGAACTCCTTTACGTCGTAGGGTGTCATTTCCGGGATGTCGGAAGCCACTTTCTGCTGCATCTGCTGGGTAAGGCTCTGTTCCTGCAAGGATTTGCGCCATTCCTGACGGAGTTTGTAGACCGGCTTCCCGAACATCTTCTCCACTTCCTCGTCGCCCCCGAGCTGTGTGCGCACCTGGTCCAAACGGGCATTGAGCGAACTCTCGACCATATCGTTGTTCACATTCAGGGAATCCACCCTTGCCTGCATAAGGAATATCTTGGAAACTATCATCTGCTCCAACAGGTCGCATCTCACGTTCTTGTCGGAGAACATCCCGTTGGCACGCATAAACTTGATTTCCTCTTCCATCGAGGAAATTTTAATCATTTCTTCACCGACCACGGCGACAGACTTGTCAATCAAGCCATTGCCATACTTTTGCGCATCAGCGCAGAATGTCCCTGCCACTACTGCAGCCACACTTAGGAACAAAATTCTTATATTCTTCATTTCCAACTGTTTATCCATTCACTAAAGTTTCCTATGCACTGTTGTTCAGTACTGCACGAAGACACCTTTTTCCAAGGCATCTTCCATCAGCCTGTCCTCCAGTTCCGACACAAGTTCTTTCTTCCTTATGCTCAACAATATATCCTTTATCAGAGGAGTAGCGTATTCCAGAGGGGCTGTCTTCCCTGCCGGCACAAAAGCTTTCACATAAGCCAGATGCAACAGCCCCGTTCCACCCTCGTACTCGATCCAGTTCCCTTTCCTGTAGGTCAGAAGTTCCGAATAGTCTATTCCGAATTCAAGTGCCAGGTCGTTGAGATTTATCCATCTGCCAGAGAAAGTTTCATATCTGATTGCGGACGCATAAGCCAGGGAATCCGAATACTGCATACGCTGGGCATCGTCGGTGGCTATGTTCTCCCGGAATTCGTCGATATACGGGGAGTCGGGGGATATGCACAGGAAATCCGCCCGGACCACCGGGACACGCAGGACGAAACGCTCCTGATGCGCATCGTAATAATCCTTGATTTGCTTTTCCGTGAATATGGTGTCCAGACGTTCATTGACATAACGCTGTTCGTAACGGTATTTGAGCAGGGAACGGCGGTATTCCTCCAACTCTTCGGAAACATCGAGTTCCTCCTTGGTAAGCTGGCTCTCAGCCACTTGCAGAAAAACTATCTCGGAAGCCCAACTGTTGATGTACTGGTGGGCGAGCCTGACGCTGTCTTCCGGCAGAAGTCCTGACGGGAGGGCTTTGTCCAGCTCTGCACGGCTCAGGCGCACCTTGCCCACTGATGCGACGGTTTCACCGGTAATGACCTTGTCCACCCATTCACAGGCGGAAAGCGCCGTGCATATCAGAACGGAGGCGGCAATGGACCTGAATATGTGTTTTACCTTCATCGTTATGACAATCAAACCTGCAAATTTAATGATAAAACTCAACAAGTACAAATCATTGGGGGATGGTTAAAATTAAAGATGACGGAATGGCGGTTTTAATGAATTTTCCGCTAACTTTGCAGGTTGGTCCGGAGACTTTTCACAATTGCTTGAACTGACTATACATTAAAACACTGACTATACTATGAGAAAGAAAACTGTCTTGGTTTCAGGTGGTGCCGGATATATCGGCAGCCACGTAACCGTTGAACTCATCAACGCAGGCTATGATGTGGTGGTGGCGGACAATATGTCCAACTGCGACAAGACCTGCTTTGAGGGCGTGAAGAAAATCACCGACAGGGACGACATTCCTTTCGAACTGCTCGACTGCTGCGACACTGCCGGGGTACAGGCTCTGTTCGGACGCTACAAAATTGATGCGGTCATCCATTTCGCAGCATTCAAGGCTGTGGGAGAGTCTGTCGCAGAGCCAATCAAATACTACAGGAACAATCTGGACTCTTTCCTCAACATCCTCGACGCAGCCATAGCACACGGCGGCTGCAATGTGCTTTTCAGTTCTTCTGCGACGGTTTACGGCGAGACCGACCAGCTGCCGGTTACAGAGGAATCCCCACGCCAGAGCGCCACATCGCCTTATGGCAACACGAAGCAGATTTGCGAGGACATACTCAGGGATGTGATCAAGGCTTCCGCAGCCTATGGCACCGAAGTGAATGCCGGCGCCTCAGCCCAGGGACCGGTCAAGGGCATTGCCCTGAGATATTTCAACCCTATCGGGGCACATCCATCGGCACTCATAGGCGAACTTCCGCGCGGGGTTCCCAACAATCTGGTGCCTTTCATCACCCAGACTGCCATCGGGAAGCGTGCCTGCCTGAGCATTTTCGGCAACGACTACCCTACTCCTGACGGAACCTGCCTGAGGGACTATATCGACATCGTGGACCTTGCGAAAGCTCACGTGGCTGCCGTATCCAGGATGGTGGACGGCAAGATGAAAGCGGATTATGAGATTTTCAACGTAGGTACCGGAAGACCTGTTTCGGTTTCCGAACTTGTAAACGCATTCGAGAAAGTAAACGGTCTGAAACTCAATTACAAATATGTGGACCGCAGACCGGGGGACGTTGTGGCGATCTGGGCTGACACCAGCCTTGCCAACGAGGAACTCGGCTGGAAGGCGGAACGCACCGTCGAGGAAACTCTCGCCTCCGCCTGGGCCTGGGAAAAGCATATCGCCGGGATTGAATGACGAAACACTTCAAATCGACAAAGGTCGGAGCCTCGAAAGCCCCGACCTTTTGTTATCATTGATGACGCAGGAATTATTTTGCGCTTACGACAGTGCTGAGTTTTTCGCAGAGTGCATCGAGGGATTCGAAAAGTTCCTTGGTGATGCCTTTGTAGTAGAGGGCTGGTT
>JBJEJT010000200.1:0-2979 GCA_051878255.1 Candidatus Cryptobacteroides sp.
TCAAGAACCTTGCGCTGATGAACGTGACCCTTATGGAGAAAGGGAAGAGGCGCTGGGAGATGTTCCCGGACACCATTTGGGATATGGTGCTGGGGAAAGCCGGCAAACTGCCTGGAGAAGTGGATGAGGAAATCAAGGAACTCGCTGCTGCCCAGGGACGTACATTCGTGGACACCAATCCGCAGGACAACTATCCGGACTGCCTGGACGAATTCCGTGCGAAGATGAAAGAAAAAGGCTGGGAAACCGGACAGGACGATGAAGAACTCTTCGAATACGCAATGCACCCGACACAGTACGAGGCATACAGGAGCGGGCAGGCTAAAGCCGAATTCGAGGCTGACCTTGCGAAACGCAAGGCTGCAAAGGAGAATGCCGGCGCAGCCAAACTGCCGGGAAGCATCACCGTGAACCTGAACGGGCAACTCTACAAGTTGGACATTTCCTACGACGGAAGTGCCCCTGCCCCGAGCCAGGCTTCCTCCGCAGCACCGGCAGCCGGACCGTCCGAAGCCGTCCCGGCACCTATCTCCGGCAAGTTCTTCCTCACCAAAGACAGCCAGGAAACTCCACGGAAAGTAGGCGACAAGGTTAAGAGGGGCGACGTGCTCTGCTACATCGAGGCGATGAAGATCAACAACGCCATCTGCGCCGACTTTGACGGAACCATCACGGAAATCCTCGCCCACAACGGGGAAACGGTTGAAGAAGACGATGTAATCATCAAAATGACGAGAGCTTAGGCTATGGAAGGATTTCTTGATACATTGAGGAAACTCTACGGAATGACGGCGCTGAGCGACTTGATTGCAGAGCCGACTTTCCTGCTGATGTACCTGCTCGCATTCGGGCTGCTATATCTCGGCATAGTCAAAAAATACGAGCCTCTGCTGCTCATCCCCATCGCATTCGGCGTGCTCATTGCCAATTTCCCAGGTGGCGAGATGGGCGTGATCCAGACAGATGCCAACGGGATGGTGACCCTGGCGGACGGCAGTATGAAGAATATCTGGGAAATGCCGCTGCACGAGATCGCACACGAGTTCGGGATTATGAACTATCTGTATTACGGGCTCATCAAGACCGGGCTGCTGCCTCCTATCATATTTATGGGTGTGGGTGCTATGACGGACTTCGGACCTATGCTCAGGAACCTCAAGCTCGCTATTTTCGGAGCTGCCGCACAGTTCGGCATCTTCGCGGTGCTGCTTGTGAGCCTTGCGCTCGGTTTCTCTCCACAGGAGGCTGCCTCCCTGGGTATCATCGGAGGGGCTGACGGACCGACTGCCATCTTCACGACCATCAAGTTGGCTCCGCACCTGCTCGGTCCGATTGCCATTGCCGCCTACAGCTATATGGCACTTGTGCCCGTGATCATCCCTCTCGTGGTGAAACTTACCTGCACGAAAAAGGAACTGATGATAAATATGAAGGAACAGGACAGGCTCTATCCCGACAAACTCGTCATCAAGAATATGCGTGCGGTAAAGATCATCTTCCCCATCGCCGTCACTACGATTGTAGCGATATTCGTCCCTACGGCTGTGCCTCTGGTGGGTATGCTGATGTTCGGTAACCTCATCAAGGAGATCGGGGCAGACACATCCAGGCTGTTCAATGTGGCAAGCAACGGACTTATGAATGCCGCGACCATCTTCCTCGGGCTATGTGTCGGGGCGACTATGACGGCGGAGGCTTTCCTGAACCTGCAGACCATAGGCATCATCGTCGGGGGATTCTGCGCCTTTGCACTCAGCATTGCCAGCGGTATTTTTATGGTCAAGATATGGAACCTCTTCTCCAAGAAGAAAATCAACCCGCTCATCGGAGCCACCGGACTTTCAGCCGTGCCTATGGCGAGCCGGGTATGCAATGGCATCAGTACCAAATATGACCCGAAGAACCACGTCCTGAACTATTGTATGGCATCCAACATCGCAGGTGTCATCGGTTCTGCAGTGGCTGCGGGCGTGCTCATATCGTTCCTCGGCTAAGAATATGAAAAGGTATCTGTGGATTCTGCTGGCAATTGCCGTCGGATGCTCCGGAGGTAAGGACATCCATCCGGGAGGGGACGCCCTGACAAGAAAGGAGACTGACAGCCTCATCTATGCCAACCGTAACATCGACTCGCTGAGTGTGCTCCTGGAGAGGTTTGCCTCCGAAGGCAACACTTACGGGGAAGTCGGCGCCTGCCGGGAACTCGGACGGTGCCTCAGGGACGCCAGCCGCTTCGAGGATGCCATAGACATACACAAACGTGGGCTGAAAGCTGCCGGGAACTGTTGTGACACCTTGCAGATAATCCAGGCACTCAACAACATCGGCACGGACTATCGGCGTATGGGCATACTTGAAGACGCCTCCACTTTCCACTACAAGGCACTCACTTACTCCGACCTCTATTCCGACAAGAGTTCCAAGACCGCAATCAAGAACAGGGTGGTTTCACTCAACGGGATAGGCAATGTCCAGCTGACCCTCGGAGACCTCGAACTCGCCGACAGCGCGTTCCGGACAGCCCTTGCAGGAGAACGCAGCCTCGGCAGCGACCTCGGACAAGCCATCAACTATGCCAACATAGGTGCCATTCTCGAAGAAAAGGGACAAAAGGATTCAGCCCTTTTCTACTACGGCAAGTCCCTGGAATACAACGAGGCAGCCGGTTCCAAACTCGGGATTTCCCTCTGCCACTCCCATTTCGGCAGGATCCTGGAGAATGACGGCGACTACGACGGAGCCATAGCCGAATATGAAATCGCACACAGCCTGATGAACGGTCAGAGCGACATCTGGCACGCCCTCGAATCCGGTCTCGCCCTCTCGAGAGTGAACATAGCTCGCAAGGACTGGCGCAGCGCACGCAAATATCTCGAAGAATCCAAGGCGGCAGCCCACAAAATCAACTCAAGGGAACATCTTTCCGAAGTTTACAGGCAGGAATACCTGCTCGAAAAGAGCCTCGGCAACAGCGACAGG
>JBJEJT010000201.1:0-2970 GCA_051878255.1 Candidatus Cryptobacteroides sp.
GTATGTGCGTGAACAGCGGCGTTCCGGTGGACGAGGAAGCCAGAGTAGTGGTGTCTGAAAGCGGGGAGATCTTGTCTCCGAAATAGGCTCCGGATATGATTGCTCCGGCTGTCCACCCCAGGGAATAGCCCTGGGCGGCACCTATGCCGGTCAAAGCCACGCCCACTGTCGCTATGGTGGTCCAGGAACTGCCTGTCATCACGGAAATCAGGGCACAGATGACACAGGTCGCGAACAGGAAAATCTCCGGAGTGATGATGTTCATCCCGTAATATATCATCATAGGGACGATCCCGCTTACCATCCAGCTTCCTGCCACGGCTCCGATGAGAAAGAGGATGATGATTGACGAACCCACGGAACGTATGTTGTCATTTATCCCTTCCTCGAGCTGTTCCCAACTGACATTGAAGAATATGATGGATATGGCGACGACAAGTCCGGCTGCAAGGAGCAGGGACACCTGGCTCGCGCCGTCGAGGGCACCGCCTCCGAAAATGCGGATCACGACCGACAGGATTGCGGCAAGGAACACGAAAGGGATCAGGGACACCCAGACCGGAGGCAGTTTGCGGGAAGGTTTGGTTTCAGGCTTCATCGTACAGCATTGAGTAGTATTTCGGAAAATGACGGATGAGGATGTATTATGTCGGAAAGTTCGTCCACTGTGGCATCGAAATTCATAAGGGCTGCGACTTCCGAAACAAGTTCCGGCGCCGAGGCTCCGATTATATGGCATCCGAGTATCTGTCCGTCCCTGTAGAGCGGCTGCCCCGGCTGGGCAGCCAGGATTTTGCAGACTCCCTCTCCAGACTCCGAAGCCAAGGCCATTCCGGAAGCACCGTACAAGGACTTGCAGACCTTGAAAGCTATGCCTTTCTCCTTGCAGGCTTCCTCCGACAGCCCAACGGAGGCGAGAGGCGGGTCAGTGAACACGGCGGATGGCATAATTTCCTGCCTTATCCCGGACTTGACGGGGTAACCGCAGGATGAGCAGATATGATTCAGGGCTATCCTCCCCTGAAATACCGCAGCGTGTGCCAGCATCATCCTGCCATTGACATCCCCGACTGCATAGACCCCCTTGAGAGTGGTTTCCATATTTTCATCCGCCACGATGCCCTTGCGGGTCCATTCAATCCCCTCGCAGCCATACACAACCCTCGTGTCCGGCACCCTTCCGCAAGCCATCAGCACCTTGTCGGAACTGACAGAACCGTCCCCACTTGCCGAACTGAACAGGACCTTCTGACCTCCGGAGCCGGATTCCAATGCAGTCACAGCCGTCCCGAGAATGAATCTGACCCCCCTTTTGGACAGAGACTGCTTCAGTCTCCTGGCAATATCCGAATCCAAATTGGGCAGGATGCTGCGGCAGTATTCAATCACCGTCACCTCGGTGCCCAGGGAATTGAATATCGATGCGAACTCCAGACCTATGACTCCCCCTCCTATGACCGTCAGGCGATGAGGCAGTTCCTTGAGATTGAGCATATCCGAAGACGAAAGAACGCCCGGAACCGTGTCCGCGCCGGGAACCCCCAGCCACGCCGGATGGGACCCCGTAGCCACGATTATCCTGTCCGCCCCTATGCTCATTACCGGCTCATTGCCGGCTCCCCGGGGATTCTGCACTGCCTCAGCCTCCGTCTGCCAGATGGAAACGGTATGGGCATCGACAACCCTCGCTATGCCGTAAATCACCTCCACCCCCTTGAGCATCTGCTCCACTCCAGCCGAGAGCCGGGCGACGACCTCATCCTTACGTGCGACCATCTCTTCCAGGCAGGCTCCCGTACGGGCATCGTGACAGAAGCACTTCGTGGGGATACACCCCTGGTTGAGACAGGTGCCCCCAAGTTTCCCTGCGGTGACAAGTGTCACGTCAAATCCCCTGCGACGGGCTTCCACTGCGGTCTCGTATCCTCCGGGACCTGCTCCTATCACTATCAGTTTCATAGTTTGAGTATAGGTTTTCTTGCAGCCTGCGTCTCATCCGGACGGCGTACCGGAGTATTGTGTGGCGCCGACTTGAGTTCTTCCGGTGATTCGACAGCCTCTTCCGCAATCCTGCGCATAACCTGGATGAAGTCGTCCAAAGTCTGCTTCGACTCGGTTTCCGTCGGCTCTATCATCAGGGACTGGTGGAAGAGCAGGGGGAAATAGATGGTCGGAGCGTGGAAGCCGTAGTCCAGGAGCCGCTTGGCTACATCGAGGGTGGTGACCCCGGTGGACTTGTCCTTGAGTCCGTCAAAAACGAATTCGTGCTTGCACACGGAATCCACCGGCAACTCATAGCAGTCTTTCAGGGATTCCTTGATGTAGTTGGCTGAAAGAGTGGCATAATATCCGAGTTTGCCCACATTCTCCCTTCCGAGCATCAGAATGTAGGACAGGGCACGGAGTATGACACCGAAATTGCCCTGGAAACCGCTTATGCGCCCCATACTGAACTCCTGGTCCTCAGGGCAATAGAAATCCGGCTCGGGCAGACTTCCCCTGAGTTTTCCGGACACTCCCACCGGACCCGAACCGGGACCTCCGCCACCGTGAGGCGTGGAAAAGGACTTGTGCAGGTTGAGATGCAGGATGTCGAAACCCATATCCCCCGGACGCACAACGCCTATAAGCGGATTCAGGTTGGCTCCGTCATAATAGAGCAGCCCTCCGCATTCGTGAACCAGTCCGGCAATCTCCCTTATGCTGCTCTCGAACAGTCCGAGAGTATTGGGATTGGTCATCATCATTCCGGCAACGGTCTCATCCAGAAGCGGTCTGAGGTCTTCAACATCCACCCTGCCGTCCGGTCCGGACTTGACCTGCACCACCTCGAAGCCGCATACGGCAGCCGAAGCCGGATTGGTGCCGTGGGCGGAATCCGGGACTATCACTTTCCTGCGTGCCACGTCTCCCCTCAGGAGGTGGTAATGCTTCATAAGCATAAGCCCGGTAAGCTCCCCGTGCGCCCCC
>JBJEJT010000202.1:0-2970 GCA_051878255.1 Candidatus Cryptobacteroides sp.
GTATGTTGCTGATTTTCATATCATTGTGGGTAACACGGCAAGGCAGGGTCCCATTCTCCACCAAGGCGGCGAAAGCGAGTATCTTTTCCCTTCTGGACTCAATCCACGAGATTTCCTCCCCACATCCAGCCACCCTGCCTGCGGCATCGTTCTTCACAGCCTCGTCCCACTGGACAAAACGCCACCTGAGATTGTGGAAGCCCTTGATTATTTCCGCGAGAGGCTCCCTGAAGTCGGAAAGAAGGCTCTGGAAACGTCCTATGCCCACTCCGCCCTGATATGCGAGCGATGGGGAGTCCGCCTGGGTGTAGGAGAGGGTGTCCGGAATGAAGGTGCAGACTGCCCAATACTCCCCCTCCGGGTCCCGGCACCACAGTCTGCCGTCCTTTGCCGGCACCACCGTGAGGGTCTCCCTGTCCGGGTCCGCGACCTTGCCCTTGATGTGGTTCGTCACCATCCATATATTGTTCATCATTGCCGGCACGTCGGGGAAGACCGCCTTGTTCTTGCGCTGGAGTATGTAGTCCGGAGCATCCCCTTTCGTACGGATGATGAGCGTGTCGTTGATGAAGCCCTCGCCAAGGGGCTTGATTTCGGATATTTCTCCATCCAGGGCAAATCTGGACGCAATCTCGTTGAACTTGTCTGTCATAGTCTATGTGGTTTTGTTATTGTTCTTACCGACAAAAAGCGGCTCCGCACACACGGAGCCGACAATTTACGAATAAATTTTCAAAATGAGGACTATTTTCTCAGAAACCGTCCAATCCGAGGGAACGGCAGGAAAAGCCGTCCCCCGAGACTTCAACCAGATTGAGAGAAGACACACCGTCCCCGAGAGTCTTTCCGCTGGCACTGCAGGTGTACATCTCTATGCCGGACCAGACCGTATGGGAAGACTGGTGCAAATGTCCCGAAAAGACTGCCTCCACCCCGTATTTCTTGAAAAGGGCAAGGAAACTGTCCCTATACTGCAAACTCCAGTTGTACCACTTTTCCTCCTCATTCGGGGACTTCAAAAACACCGGATGGTGCATAAACACGAATTTGTGCCGGCAACGGGATACCTTTCGCAAAGCCTTTTTCAACCAGAGGTATTCCTCCCGTGCAGCTCTCACGTCCGTATATTTGATTGGATTGCTGTCCATTCCCACGAGAGCCACATCTGCCGTAGTCCAGACAAAGTGGGTGTAGCCGTAGCGGGACAGGTAGGCTGCGCGATTCCCTTCGGAAAACTTGCCCACATCGTGGTTGCCCGGAAGATGGAAGACGGTCACAGAGTCAGAGACTCCGGAAATCAGTTCCCGGTATTTGCGGTACTGGGTAGTGTCAGAATGGGAATTTACCATATCCCCGGTCACGACCAGCACGTCCGGCATCAGGCTGTTGATACAGCACACAGCCTTTTCCAGCAGGGCGACACCCTCTTCCATCCCGTTTTCCTCGCGAAAACCGAGCTGTGGGTCGCTCATCTGGATTATCCTCAGATTCTGTGAAAAAGCCTGCCCCAAGGTCAGCGCCCATACGGACAGGCATAACAATGTCTTATTCAAAGCATTCAATTCTGGATTGCAGATATGGGCGCAGTCCCGTCCAGGAATAATAGGACCCGTTCACCGGCTTGAGCGCAGGAATCAGAGTCTCTTTCTCGTTCACAAGGATTTTCACGAGAGTCTCCCTGCCTTCAGACTTGTAGAACACCATCTGGATATTGGCTGCCATAGGGATGTATTCCGCCACGTTCCAATGCTTCCAGGCCTCCTCCATACTGTAACTGCGGTCCATTCCCTCGATGCCTATGAGGGAGAAAAGTGGAGCCATCATCCAGTCGTGCGTGAACCTCAGGTCAGCAGCTTTAGGCTCACCGGAAAGCACGGCATCTGCCTTTGCGATGATATCCTCCACCATCTCGTCTGCCATTATTACCCTCTGCCTGCCAAATTCGGCACTGTTGCAGTGATCTCCGAAAAATTCATTAGTGTCGAAACAGGTAAGTCTGAAAAGTTCGTCAGGAGTAAAGAAAGACAGTATGTCCACTTTTTCCTGCAACTCCAGATCCTCCACCAGACTGCCTATCAGGTGGAGTTCCTTGCAGAAGCGTTGGCGGCTGCTGACATATTTGCGGCAGGCTTTGACATCGGTGAAGACGGACTCGAAAAACCTGTCTGTGTCAAGCCCGTCCTCCCTCATCTTCTCGGAAATCTTCCTCCTTTGGGCGGTAATCGCTTTTGTACCAGTGTCCTTGAGGATATATGCCTTGGTCTGGTCATCGCACTGGCATACCAGATGGAGGGTCGTGTCTTTCCTTTGAAGGGAGGCTGCAAAATTCGCCATACTCGTCAGACAGCGTCCGGAGCTGCTCGAAGCAGCGTGCACAGTTCTGCGGGCAGGGTCGGAAAAGGCTTCAGGAAACCTCCTGTACATCCTGGACGCTATGCCTGAATGTTCTGCTGCCCCGACCTCGGACAAGGCTCCGAAGTGCCCCTCGCTCGCCTCATAGAAGAGTTTGAGCTGGGTATAGAGCAACTTGCCCTTTTCGGTAAGGATACCCGCGGAGTCACACTCCGCCAGATCGTTCAGAGGATGGAGGACTTCCCTCCCGTTGGTATTGTAACGGGAACCGTGCCTTCCGACGTGGCTCACATAGAAAGGGGCATACCCCTGAGGTGCGGGAGTGTCCGCATACCGTCCGGGAGTGTAAACCCTGTGGATACCGCAGGCAAGGCTCCTGTCCTCTGCCAGTTTTTCCCTTGTGACCTGGGCGGAAAGCTGTGCCGCCACTGCTGCTGAAAACAGCAGTGCGGCACCTGAAATCATTGTTCTTTTACTGCACATAGACCTTATTCTTCAATAGAGAATGAATGGACTCCAAGGTCGGCAACATCCCCGAGTACGGTCGGTGTCCAGTTGGCTGCTCCTCCGCTGACCGGGTTGCACTGCACGCTATTGAAGTCATTCTCGTTACGCTTG
>JBJEJT010000203.1:0-2968 GCA_051878255.1 Candidatus Cryptobacteroides sp.
GCTGTCACGATGTCCCAGGACGTATGGAAGACAGCCATCCCGAAACATTCATATCCTCGCAAAGATAGGTAATTTTCCAATTAAATCCTACCTTTGCGGAGCCTTGTTTCAAAACCGCACGGAGGCTGCAGCGAAAATGACAGGAAAAAGACTCATATCGGTGATTCTACCCCTCAGACTGGACTGGGAACCCTATTACAGTGCCGGCATAGGCTGTGCGTTGCAGGAGGGTTCCAGGGTGGAAGTGATGTTCGCTGGGAAGAGATACACGGGGGTGGTCAGCGGCTTTCCGGATGATGCGGGAAGACAGAATGGGGACAAGCCGATAAAGGTCAATGACATCGAATCCGTGTCCGTCCTGCCGGCAGTCTCAGGGAATGAAATCCGGCTGTGGAGGGCTGTGGCTTCCTATTATATGTGTACGGTCGGAGAGGTGTACAAGGCTGCCTGCCCGGTCCTGCGCACCCAAAAGGAGGAAAAAGCCGCGACCTCGAAAAGGAGGAAGAAGGAGGAAGCTGCAACCGAAGTCTGCGAAGCCGCCCCGGTGCTTTCCCCGGAGCAGCAGAGGGCTTACGACGAGATACGAGAGGCATTCGCCGACGGGAAGCCGGTCCTGCTCAACGGGGTGACAGGGGCAGGTAAGACGGAGATATACATAAGGCTTGCCGTCGAAGCCCTGGGATGCCGCACCGGCGGGGGCACACGGGAGGCGACGGGAAACGTGCTGTATCTGGTCCCGGAAATAGCCCTCAGCCGCCAGTTGGAAGAACGCCTGAGACGGTATTTCGGAGACAGGCTCATCTGTTTCCACTCAGGGATTACGACAGCAGCCAAAGAAAGGGCGTGCGGGAAGCTCCGGAACTCGGACGGCTGGATTGTCCTCGGCACGAGGTCGGCGGTTTTCCTCCCCTTCAGGAAACTGAGCCTCGTCATAGTGGACGAGGAACACGACCGTTCCTACAAACAGGACTCCCCCTCCCCTCGCTACAACGGCAGGGACACCGCCGCCCTGCTCGCCTCCATCCACGGATGCAGCCTCATCACAGGTTCCGCAACCCCGTCATTTGAAAGCATATACAACTGCTCCACCGGCAGATACGTGCAAGTGCGCCTGGACCGGATGTACCACGGTCCGTCCGAGACCGGGACCGTCATCATCGACACCGTCCGGGAAAGAAAGCGCAACGGAATGGTCGGGTCCATTTCCCGCGAACTCATCGCCCTGCTCAGGCAGACAGTCGCGGACGGCGGACAGGCAATGGTGCTGCGTGGCAGGAAATCCTACGCCACCACCCTCCAATGCAGCCTCTGCGGACACATACTCAAATGCCCCCGCTGCAATGTTAGCCTCAATTACAGCAAGATCGGCGGACGCATAATCTGCAACCACTGCGGCTACTCCGCACCCTGGTCCGACAGCATCCCCCATCCCGGACCCGGGGGAGAAATATGCAACGGCACCCTGGAGGCTTTCGGTGCCGGCACGGAAAAAATCGAGGAAGAACTATCATCCATCTTCCCCGAACTCAAGGTGGACAGGCTGGACTCGGACGTGAGCGCAGGTCCGGCAAGGCTCAGGGAAGTGCTGCGCAAATTCGCCTCCGGGGAAACGGACATACTCGTGGGCACCCAGATGCTTGCCAAGGGTTTCGACTTCGAGAACCTGAGGCTGGTGGCAGTGCTCCAGGCGGACTCCCTGATAAGCCAGCAGGATTTCAGGGCTGACGAAAAGGCGGTGCAACTGCTCGAACAGTTCCGGGGAAGATGCGCCCGCAGGGGGCAGAAAGGCATTTTCGCCATCCAGACAGCACAGCCCGGGCACCCTGTCTATCAAATGCTCGTAAGCGGCTCTCCGGATGTACAGAAAGCCTCCCTGCTGCAAGAGAGGCTGGACTTCGACTACCCTCCCTACACCCGCATCATAAACATTCTGTTCAAGGACCGCAACCTCCCACGCATCACCCGGCTGTCCGCAAAACTCTCCCTTATGCTCCGCAGCGATGGGATCTTCCCGGGAAAGGGGGTGCAGGTCAGCGCCGCTTTCGCCCCGGTCGTGGACAAGGTCAAGGACGAATATCTGCGCACTGTCAGGGTGATGCTTCCGAGAGACCGCTTTCTCAGGGACAACAAGGAAAAACTGAAAAATATCGTGGATAATTTCTGCGATGTGGAAAAATATACCAGGAATGTAGCCATAGACGTGGACCCGGCTTAGCCCAAGTTTGGGATTTGCCATATTTTTACTATATTTGCGAGATTGTCTGAACTATGATGAAATTGCATTTTATGGCGACACAATTCAAGAAAATCCTCATCTGCTCCCTGACTGCGGTCCTCCTGTTCAATTGCGGACAGATTTTCGCTCAGCCGGCCGATACCACAGGGCAAGGGGACCCCGTCCCGACGGAGCAAATTGTCCGGAAAACCGTCACGCCCAACAACGGCCACAGTCTGAAACTTGCCGTTGGAGACCAACTGTTTGAAAACCTCGTCTGGCAGAACCCCCAGAAAATCAACAATATGATGCCGGAATCATACAGGGAGACCTACAAGGAGCGTTACCGCTACACCTGCCACTGGTCGCTCGAATACCAGTGGAGAGTCAATTCCTGGTTCAGCGTGGGGGCACTCGTGGACGGAAGCGCCTGCTTCTGGGATGACGTGTTGAGGAACGGGGCAGGCACCGAACTTTCAAGGACAAAAAACCGTTTCTTCGCCAATCTCACCATTATGCCGACACTGCGTTTCGACTGGTTCACACTGCCTGTCGGGGAGGATATGACGATGGGGATGTACACAGCCCTCGGGGTGGGACTCGACATCAACGGAGGCACGGAATACGACCTCAGGGGCAGAAGAGTGGTGACCGGACTTG
The DNA here is from genome assembly GCA_051878255.1 of Candidatus Cryptobacteroides sp. Lineage (GTDB taxonomy): Bacteria > Bacteroidota > Bacteroidia > Bacteroidales > UBA932 > Cryptobacteroides. Next base: position 2,876 of record JBJEJT010000203.1, read on the forward strand.
CCGTGGACCTGAGGCTCATATCCCTTGAATACACGGTGGGACACTGGGGAGTGAACCTCGAACTTGGAGGACTGACGGCTATAAGGGACAAGA
>JBJEJT010000204.1:0-2967 GCA_051878255.1 Candidatus Cryptobacteroides sp.
CGTCTTCCATCTCAATGGTGCGCTTTTCAATCTGAGCGAGGATGTAGTTGTAGAACACCTGGAGAATCATAGCGACAATCAAACCGCCGACAGTCGTAATCAAAGCGACCTTCATACCACCTGCGACGATGTTAGGGGAGATGTCACCTGCTGACTGGATTGCGTCGAATGCCTGGATCATACCGATGACGGTTCCGAGGAATCCGAGGGACGGTGCGATGGCGATGAAGAGGGATATCCAGCTCAAGCCGTTCTCCATAAGGCTCATCTGGACTGAACCATAGGAAACGACTGTCTTCTCGACAACCTCGATGCCCTGATCCATACGGAGGAAGCCCTGATAGAAGATGCTTGCCACCGGACCGCGGGTGTTGCGGCAGTAATCCTTTGCAGCCTCGACACCACCCTCGTTGAGAGCGTCTTCGATGCCCTGGAGAAGGGTCTTCGTGTTGGTCTTTGAGAAAGCAAGGTAAAGGATACGCTCAATGGCGATAGCAAGACCGATGATGAGACAGAGGATGATCGCTGCCATAAAGGAAGGACCACCTTCGATGAATTTGGTCTTGAGAGCCTGGTGAAGAGGAATCTCTTCCTGAGCCGCTGTCAATTCTGCAAGGGTCATTTCCTTTGCAGGTGCTGCTGCAACTTCTTCAGTCGATGCAGCCTCTGCTGTCTGGTCCTGAGCAGATGCAATCTGTGCAGAAAAGGCTAATACGCCAATAGCTGCCAAAAACATTAGTACTTTTTTCATAACTGTTTTTGAATAAATAATAATATTAATTGTTTTGTTTCGTATTCCTTACGGGCTTTCCCGCAAACTTTCCGGTTTTCCGGAACTGCCGGGCTACTCTCCGCCTCAAAACCGGTGCAATTTAGCAATAAAAAATTGAACACAAAAATTTTTGCCCCTATTTCGGTTCAGTAATTAAAGCCTTTCCGTCTCAGCATACGATTTCTCCCCTCAAGTTCAGGGCAAGTTCCCGTTCCACCTCATCCCGGGCACCCACCGTCAGGTCAGGATGCGCTCCGAGCAGGACGAACAGTTTCGCCAGGGCGCTTTCCGTGGTGGAGTCATATCCGTTCACCACGCCCGCATCCTGCAGAGCCTTCCCTGTGGCATAGATGTTCATATTGACCGTTCCGGAAGGGCATTGGGTCACGTTCAGCAGCACTTTTCCCATTGAGTGGGCTTTCGTAACCATATCGAGGAACCACCGTGCCGATGGAGCGTTGCCCGAACCGTAGGTCTCCAGGATCACAGCCCTTGTACCCTCCCCGCACAGAATGTCACTCACCACCTCCGGAGTGATGCCGGGATGGATCTTCAGGATCGAGACCCTGGTGTCGAGGGCTGTTCTGAAAACCGGGGCTACATTCCAGTCCACGGGTTTCCGGATGAGGGAGGTGTTGTAGCGTATGGTGATTCCGGCTTCAGCCAGAGGCGGGCAGTTCGGGCTGCCGAAAGCGTTGAAATTGTCGGAACTCACCTTGGATGTACGGTTGGCACGCATCAGCAGGCAGTCGAAATAGACGCAGACCTCCGGGACCATAGCCCTGCCGCAGTCATCCCTGGCAGAAGCGATCTCCACAGCCGAAATGAGGTTTTCCTTGCCGTCGGTGCGAGGAACTCCTATGGGAAGCTGGCTCCCGGTAAAGACGATGGGCTTGGTGAGATTTTCCGTCATAAAGCTCAGGGCAGATGCGGAGTAGGACATCGTGTCGGTGCCGTGAAGCACCACGAAACCATCGTAGGAATCGTACCTGTCCCTTATTATTTCCACCAGCCTCACCCACATCGACGGCTCTATGTCCGAGGAGTCGATGACCGGGGAGAAGGAGTAGGAGTCGATACGGCAGGCGAACTTGGAAAGCTCCGGCACCTCACTGAGTATCTGGCTGAAGTCGAATGGTTTGAGGGTGTTGTCTGAAGGGTCTTCCTTCATACCTATGGTGCCACCCGTGTATATGATAAGGATGGAACTTTTGACGTTTTTCATATTCCGAACAGTTTTTCCGCATTGGAACTTGTGACTGAAGCGACCTTTTCGAGGGGCATCCCCCTGAGGTCGGCGAGTTTCTGCGCAATAACCGGGATGAGGGCGCTTTCATTGCGCAGTCCCCGGTACGGCGCTGGTGTGAGATATGGAGAGTCGGTCTCGAGGAGGATGCTTTCAATCGGGATGGATTTGACAGTCTCGGCGATGGATGCGTTCCGGAAAGTGAGCACGCCTCCTATTCCGACGAACCATTCTCCGTACCGGCGTATTTCGGCAAAAGTTTCATAACTGCCTGTAAAGGCGTGGAAGACTCCCCTCAGTCCCCTGCCCCTGTAGTCGGAGAGAATACGGATTATGCTGCCGGTGGCTTCTCGGTTGTGGATTATGACGGGGAGGTCCATTTGCAGCGCGAGGTCCAGCTGGGTTCGGAAAACTTCCTCCTGTACCGACGCATCATAGCCGTCCCAATGGAAATCCATACCTATCTCGCCTATGGCGCAGACTTCCGGACCGGAGAAATGCACCACCGCATCCAGTTGTCCTTTCCAGTCCTCCCCCAACTCAGTCGGATGCAGACCGAGGCAGGGAAACACATTTTCAGGAAACTGTGAAGCCAGGGAGAACATTTTTTCCCTTACGGTTTCATCGGTGTCCGGACAGACCATCCTGGTCACCCCACATTCTATGGCGCGGCGGACGGCATCGGCGCAGGCATCTCCATAGGCGGAGTCATAGAGATGGGAATGTGTGTCTATGTATTTCGGCATATCGGTTTCTTAAGATGCGTAACTCAGAATCGTAAATTTCCGCAAATTTAGCAAGATTTGGTTATTTTTTGATATGTTGCCTCCCGGTCGATGCGAGGTCAGATGAGGATATGGTGCAGCGGCGCAGGAGGTCAGTCCTGAGGAAGCCGTCGGTCTCCAGCAGATTGACCATTTCCGAAACCTCCCTGAAAGATAATCCGCAC
>JBJEJT010000205.1:0-12287 GCA_051878255.1 Candidatus Cryptobacteroides sp.
AATGGAGTCGGACTGCCCGTGTGCATAGTCATACATAGGGTAGATGCACCATTTATCCCCGGTACGATGATGGGAAGCGTGCACTATGCGGTACATAATGGGGTCCCTGAACATCATATTCTTGTGAGCCATATCGATTTTCGCACGGAGCACCTTCTCCCCGTCGGCGTATTTCCCGTCACGCATCTCACGGAAGAGACGCAGGTTCTCATCCACGCTGCGGTCCCTGTAGGGGCTGTTCTTTCCCGGCTCGTTCACGGTGCCCCTGCCGATGCGGATTTCCTCCTGGGTCTGGTCATCGACATAAGCCAGCCCCTTGCGTATCAGTTCCTCAGCCCAGTCATAAAGCTGTTCGAAATAGTCCGAGGCATATCTTTCCTCAGCCCACTGGAAGCCCAGCCACTTTATGTCCTCCTTGATGGAATCCACATATTCGGTATCCTCTTTGACGGGATTGGTGTCATCGAAACGCAGGTTCGTCTTTCCGCCGTATTTCTGGGCAAGTCCGAAGTTGGTGCATATACTCTTGGCGTGTCCTATGTGCAGGTAGCCGTTAGGCTCCGGAGGGAAACGGGTAACTATGCTGTCGTATTTTCCGGAGGCAAGGTCGGACTCGATGATTTCTTCGAGAAAATTCAGCTGCCTTGGCTCTTCTGCCGCCGGCACTTTGTTGTTGTCTTCCATAAAGCGTAAGTTTCTATGTCCGCAATAATAATTTTGTTTGACCAAATATCTCGCAAATATACGGATTTTTAGTATTTTTGCACCTGTTTTACGACATCTATTTTTTATATGGCACAACTACAGTCGATGACAGGGTACGGCAAATCCATACTCGAACTTGAAAACGGAAGGCTTACCTTTGAAATCAAAACCGTCAATGGAAAGAACGCGGACATCAGCATCAAGAGCCAGATGCTCCCGAAAGACAAGGAACTCATTGTACGACAATATATCTCCCAGGAACTTCACAGAGGCAGCATAGACCTTTTCATAACCTGGCAGCCCAACGGGAGCGACAGCGAAAGCGGAATCGACACGGGCAGGATGCTGGAGTACTTCAAATCCATCAAGGGGATTTGCTCGCAGGTGAGTGGGGACGAGATGCAACTGTTTGTGGAACTTCTGCCCTCGCTGATGAGAATGCCGGAAGTCATACCTGCACAGAAAAGGGTTGAAATCATCAACGGGGAGAATTGGGACAGGACTTTCGAGGCTGTGAAAGAGGCGGTTGCGAATACGGTTGCATACCGGATACGTGAAGGTCAGGTGCTGAAAGCAGACGTGACCGCAAAGGTGAACCGGATTCTGGACCTGTCCCGTGAGGTTGAGAAATATGAGCAGGAGAGAATTGCGGCGGTACGGGAAAAAATTTTAAGCCGTTTTGCGGAACTCAAGCTCGAGGTGGACAGCAACCGTCTGGAGCAGGAGATGATGTTCTACATCGAGAAACTCGACATCAACGAAGAGAGGGTCAGGCTGCGCCAGCACTGTGCGTATTTCCTCGAGACGCTGGAGAACGAACCGTTTCCGGGACGCAAGCTCGGCTTCATCGCGCAGGAAATGGGACGGGAGATCAACACCACCGGCTCCAAGTCCAACCACGTGCAGATGCAGCAACTCGTGGTCAAGATGAAAGATGAACTCGAAAAAATCAAAGAGCAGTCGTTGAATATACTGTAAGGCAAGAGGACTGCCGCCAGACAACAACTGAAAATGGCGGGACTTGAATAAATATTAACACATTACACTTTTTATGTCAAATACAATAGTTGAAATAATCGGTTACGCGGCAACGCTGACCCTCCTGCTTGGGTATCTGCCGCAGACCTTCCACACCATCAAAACCCGAAAAACAGATGACATTGCAATGGGGACCTTCCTGCTGCTCGGCGTGGGCTCAATTCTGTTCAGCATCTACGGAATCCTGATTCAGAACTGGCCTATGACCATAGCCAACGGGATGACGACCGTCTGCAGCGCAATCATCTTCGGCATCAAGATGTACAACGACCACTTCAAAAAGAAATGAAACCAAGGGTGATTCTTACAAAAGCATCACCCTTTTTTATAACTTCACCTTTATAACTTCACCCCCAAATTTCCACACATTTATGTCCTTCGAAAAAGAACGCATCGATTACCTTGCACTCACATTTGACGATGTACTGCTCGTACCGTCCTATTCTGAAGTGCTGCCGAGAGAAGTGAACACAAGGGCACGTTTCTCCCGCAACATCCTTCTCAAAATCCCCGTAGTCTCGGCGGCTATGGACACTGTCACGGAAGCCGATATGGCTATCGCCCTCGCCCGCAAAGGCGGCATCGGGGTCATTCACAAGAATATGGGGACAGAGGCTCAGGCGGAACTCGTGAGGCAGGTGAAGACTGCCGGCTGCGAGGGGGAAAAGTCAGCCTGCACGGACGGACTTGGCAGATTGAGGGTGGCTGCCGGCATCGGGATCACGACGGATGCCCTGACGAGGACGGAGGCGACGGTGGAAGCCGGTGCGGACGCCGTGGTGCTGGATTCGGCTCACGGCGACTCGAAAGGGGTAGTCGAGACCCTCAGGGCGATCAAGACCCATTTCCCGTCAGTGGACGCGGTGGTCGGCAACATAGCCACGGAAGATGCGGCGAGAAGGCTTATGGAGGCTGGGGCGGATGCCCTGAAAGTGGGCATAGGTCCGGGGTCCATCTGCACCACCCGCATCATCGCAGGCGTGGGAGTGCCGCAGATTTCTGCCATCTATGAAATATACAAGGCAGCCGCAGGTTCCGGCGTGCCTGTCATAGGGGACGGCGGGCTCAGATATTCCGGAGACATAGTGAAAGCCCTTGCAGCCGGTGCGGACTGCGTGATGATAGGCTCGATGTTCGCCGGCACGGACGAGGCTCCGGGCGCAGTCATCGTAGAAGACGGCAGGAAATACAAGGCTTACAGAGGTATGGGCTCGGTGGATGCGATGAAAGCCGGTTCGAGGGACAGATATTTCCAGGACGGAGAAGACTGCACCAAGAAATTGGTTCCGGAGGGAGTGGTCGCAAGAGTGCCCTGCAAGGGCAGTGTCCGGGACATCATCTACCAACTCGTGGGAGGGATACGCTCCGGTATGGGCTACTGCGGGGCTGCCGACATCGACGCCCTCCACCGTGCCAGGTTCGTCCGGATTACTGCCAACGGGCTCGTTGAGAACCACCCGCACGACATCACAATCACCGCAGATTCACCCAACTACCACAGGAAATGACGGAAAAAATCACCATCATCGATTTCGGGTCCCAATACACCCAACTCATCGCCCGCAGAATCAGGGAGTTGAACGTCTATAGCGAAATCGTCCCCCATTTCCGCTTCAAGGGGCTGGATTCTGCCACCAGAGGGCTGATACTCAGCGGAAGTCCCTGTTCCGTCAGGCAGGATGACGCACCCAAGGTCAGTCTGGACGGCATCAGGGGCAGGATTCCGGTGCTGGGGATATGCTACGGAGCCCAGGCTCTGGCATACGGAGCCGGCGGAAATGTGGAGAAATCCCCTTCGAGGGAATACGGCAGGGCTACGGTCCGCGTGGTTGTCCCCTCCGACCCTCTTATGGACGGGCTGTCCGGGAGTTCCGGCGTCTGGATGTCCCACGGCGACACGATAACCGGACTTCCGTCAGGTCTGGAAATCATTGCATCCACCGCAGATGTGCCTGTGGCAGCTTTCCGTTTCCGGGACGAGCCGACCTGGGGACTTCAGTTCCACCCGGAGGTGGTGCACAGCGAGGAAGGGACTAAAATCCTCTCGAACTTCGTCCTGGGCGTCTGCGGATGTTCCGGGGACTGGACAGGAGAGAGTTTCATCCAGTCCTGCATCGAGGAACTGAAAGAGCAACTCGGCGACGACGAAGTGGTGCTCGGGCTCTCCGGAGGGGTGGACTCATCCGTGGCTGCCGTCCTGCTCCACAGGGCGATAGGTTCCCGTCTGCACTGCATCTTCGTAGATTCCGGACTGCTGCGCAAGGACGAAGTCCGGGATGTTATGCAGTCCTGCCGGGCTATGGGTCTTGAAGTGAAAGTGGCAGACGCCTCCGCAAAGTTCCTCGCCGACCTCGCCGGTGTGACCGACCCTGAAACCAAACGCAAGACAATCGGCAGGGACTTCGTAGAAGTGTTCGAGAAAGAGGCACGCAGTTTCAGGAACGTCAAATGGTTGGGGCAGGGCACCATATACCCGGACGTGGTGGAATCGGCAAAGGTGAACGGCACTGCCACGGTCATAAAATCCCACCACAACGTGGGTGGGCTGCCCGAGAAGATGGGGCTGAAAGTGGTGGAGCCGCTGCGTATGCTCTTCAAGGATGAAGTCCGCAAGACCGGACTCGCCCTCGGCATAGACGCAGGACTGATAGGGAGGCATCCTTTCCCCGGTCCCGGGCTCGCAATCAGAATCATAGGCGAAGTCACCCCGGAAAAGCTGGAGATACTCCGGGAGGCTGATGACATATTCATCTCATCCCTCCGCAGATACGGTCTTTACGACAGCATCTGGCAGGCAGGTGCGATACTTCTTCCGGTGCTGAGCGTGGGGGTTATGGGAGACGAAAGGACCTACGAGAACTGTGTGGCACTGAGGGCTGTGACCTCTGTGGACGGGATGACTGCGGACTGGGCGAGAATACCCCACGAAGTCCTTGCAGCCATATCTTCGGAGATCATCAACAGGGTCAAGGGAGTGAACAGGGTCGTCTATGACATTTCGTCAAAACCGCCTGCCACGATAGAATGGGAATGAACCTGTCTCTGAAAGGAACGATTATTGCTGAAAGGTGCCCCGGTTTTCTAATCCGGTCTTGTGCACAGGGACCGGAATGTATTAAATTACAACAAAATGAAAGAACATTATTTGAGAAACGGCCTCGTGGCAGACACCCTGTTGGGTATGGCTGGCGGAATCCAGTACAGAAAACTGGTGAAGGCTTCAAAAAAACCGGCAAAGTCATCTTCTGATACGCTCAGAGGCATACTTTCCTATGCAAAAGACACAGAGTACGGGAAAGCCCACAATTTCGGGCAGATTCTCCAGGCAAAGGATGACAAGGAACTCTACCGTCTGTGGCAGAAAAATGTAAAACTCAATGATTACGAAGACTTCCGTCCATTGGTCGAAAGACACAAGCACGGCGAGAGCAATCTTCTCTTCCCCGGCAAGCCGGTGATGTATGCCACCACATCCGGCACCACCAGCGAGCCGAAATGGATTCCAATCACGGAAACCTACCTCAACAACATCTATGGAAAGATGACAAAGGTGTGGCTCTACAACTTCATCAAGAACAGACCTAAGGCATTCCACGGCTCCGTAGTGTCCATAGTTGGCAAGAAAATAGAGGGTTATGCACCGGACGGCACGATGTTCGGCTCCGTTTCCGGCGTCACTCAGTCCGACTGCCCAAATTTCGTGAAAGTGCTCTATGCCTCCCCTGCCTGCGTTTATGGCATCGAGGACTATACCGCACGTTACTACACGATTATGAGGATGGGCATAGAGAAGAATGTCCACATCATAGTCACAGCCAACCCTTCCACCATCGTGGAAATGCAGAACAATGTGAACGAATGGTTCGACGAATATGTCAAGGACATCGAGAACGGTACGCTCACTGACAAGATAAAGGTTCCACAGGAGATAAGGCAGGAAATACAGGGCTGCCTCAGTCCGAATCCTGAACGCGCAGCCCAGCTCAGGGAACTGAAGAAGAAATACGGCAAGGTGCTTCCGAAACACTACTGGCCTGAACTCCAGATTCTCAACACCTGGAAATGCGGCAACACAAAGGTCTATCTGGACAAGTTCAAGGACTCTTTCCCAGAGGGTATGTTGCACCAGGAATTCGGCTACTTCGCTTCGGAGTGCCGCTTCGGGCTGGTTCTCGACGACACCAACTACACCGTGCTCTTCCCTCACTTCCACTACTACGAGTTCGTGGCAGAGGAAGACATAGATGCGGTGAACGAGGGCAGGGACGTACGTTTCTGGCAGTTGCACGAACTCGTTCCTGGAAAGAGATACTGTCCTTATGTCACCACCTATGCAGGTCTCTACCGCTACAATATGAATGACCTCATCGAAGTGGCTCCGACAGGATTCTACAACACCCCGAGAGTGTTTATGATCCAGAAAATCAACGGAATCGTGACTATGACCGGAGAGAAACTCCACGAGAGGCAGTTCATCGAGGCAGTGCAGGAGGCTTCCGAAAAACTCGGAACCCCGCTTAAGTTCTTCATCGGATTTGCCGAACTGTCCGAATCAAGGTATCATTTCTACTACGAGTTTATGGACAAGAAGGCAACCCAGGGGCAGGCTGACGAACTGAACAACCTTGTGGACGAGATTCTCCGCAAGAAAAACATTGAGTACGATGCCAAAAGGAAGTCTTTCAGGGTCAAGGATCCGGTGGCTCACAGGCTCATTTCCGAGTCTTTCGAGACTTTCAAGGCACAGTGCATAGCAGAGGGGGCGAGGGACGGACAGTTCAAACTCAACTTGCTTCTCCAGGACGAGAAACGTCACGCAAAATTCCGCAAACTCGTAATTGAAGACTGATGACAACGACGGTGAAAGCCATAGTATTCGACTTGGACGGAACTCTGTATGATTCGGCAGGACTACCTTTCCGTCTCATTGTGAAAGAACTGTTCCGTGGCAGGCTGCGTCTTCTGGCTGCCGAGAGAAAAGTCCGCAGGAAACTTGCGGGAGTGGATTTCGGCAGCTGTGAACGGCTCTATGACGAATTTTTCAAGGCTATGGAGGCGGAGACCGGATGTCCTGCAAAAAAGGCAAGAGACTGGTATTTCACTGTCTATATGAAAGATATGGTCAAGATTCTTGCCAAGCACTTTTCTGCGAGGCAGCATCTTGACCATATTCTGGATATTCTGGAAAGGCAAGGCATCAAGGCAGCGGCATTTTCGGACTACGGATGCGTGGAGATGAAGATGCAGGCTCTTGGCATTGACTGCCGGAGGTTTGCCCTCATTGCCGACAGCCCATCTTTCGGCGGGCTAAAGCCGAGTGTCAAGTCGTTCCTCGCCCTCGCAGCCGAACTCGGGGTGGAGCCGTCGGAGATTCTTATGGTGGGGGACCGGCTGGACACCGACGGAGCCGGAGCCATCGGAAGCGGTATGCAGTTCATACATCTGTTCAAGAACGACAAGGCTGCAGCCAAATTCCGCAGAAAGCACATCCGGGACTCAATCGAACACCTTACCTGGGACGAGTTCTCAGGGAAATTCTGAGAACAGGGGAAGTTTCCCCACTCATCTTGCCCATCAGCGAGGATGGCATTTCTTTTGCTTCAAGTTTATTCCGGATTTTTGCAAAACGTTTCTGTTTACTTAGGAAATCCAACAGGAAAGTTGAAATTGCTTAAAAATATCAAGATTATGATTACGGAAAAACTTCAGCAGGTCATCAACGACCAGATTACTGCGGAACTTTGGTCTTCACAGTTGTATCTCCAGATGTCATTCCACCTCAAGAAAGAGGGTTGGGACGGGTTCGCACATTGGATGGCAAAACAGTCAGAAGAAGAGAAAGAGCACGCCTGTGCTATGGCTGACTATATGATCAAGAGGGGCGGAGAGGTGAAACTTGCAGCCATCGACGTCGTACCTTGCGGTTGGGGCAGCGTCCTCGAGATTTTCGAACACGTTTACAAGCACGAATGTCACGTTTCCCGGCTCATTGACAATGTGGTGGCGGCTGCAGGTGCGGAGAAAGACAACGCCACCCAGGATTTCTTCTGGGGATTCGTCCGGGAGCAGGTGGAGGAAGAGGCTACGGCTTCATCCATCATCGACAAAATCAGGCACGCCGGAGATACAGGACTTGCTTTTGTGGACTCACAGATGGCTCAGAGATAGTCTCCTGCCGGTATAACGGATAAAACCCCGACCAGGTCTGGCCGGGGTTTTTCAGAATCGGTATGGCGGTTCTCGGAAAAAGCAGGTTGAAAATCCGTCATTGCCGGTGCGACAGGCAATCTCAGTCGTCGATATAGTCCGGCCAAGGGTTTGACTCAATCCCGGCAAGACGCACCATAGCAGCGTGTGATTCCTGCAGAAGCCTCATAACCTCGTCTTTGCGGGGCTTGGTCTTGTCAGGATAGATAGGGGCACCTATGTTGAGCTGCACCAGGGGGCGGCTCTGGTCTCCGAAAAGTTTCCAGAACCCGTGGCGCGGACGGTAGGAAATCGCGCAAGGGATAATCGGCTTGTCAAACTTGTATGCCCAGGTGAACGCCCCTTTCTTGAACGGACGGATAGGCTGGTAGAGTTCCCACCTGCAAGACTCCGGAAAGACGTGGAACCATTTCTTTTCTGAATTGAGTATGTCGAAAGCTTCCTCGAACTTCCTCATACCTCCCCTTGTCTGAGGCACGGGAACAGTGCAGAAATACTTGATGAACCAGTTGTCCTTGGTCATCAGCTGGTCCCCGAAGACCGGGATCCACACCTCCCTCCATCCGGCGGCGTTCACGACTGAGATGGCATCCCACCTGTAAACGTGATTGGAAATGGTGATGGCGCCGTTCTCAAACTTGTTCTTCCTCATATTCTCCTTGCCTTTTACCTTCATCCCGTATTTGAGATAGTTCACGATGGGGCACAGGAGATGTGCGATGGAATAATTGACAATGTGATTGAACCAGTATCCGAAACCTTTTCGGTCCAGATAAGGATAGTTCTCGTCGAACACGAGTTCACGCTCTTTCTTCACCGGAACGAGTTTCAGGAAAGGGTCATCTTCAGGATAGGCCCTGTGGCTGTCCGCAAAGTAGGTTCCCTCCATAAGTTTCATATTGCGGTAACGGACATTGTCCTTTACGGAAATACCTTCCTGTGCCTCGATTGAATATTTTTTCTGGTCAGCCATAAGATATGTTTTTTTTCAAGAGGTGCAAAATTAGTAAATTTGCACGAATGGTTGATATATGGTTAAGGCAAGTTCCAAAATAGAGCGCCCAAAAGGCAAAAATGTGGTGAAATCCGCCCGTAATCCCGTCAAGCGGAAGCAGAAATCCGGGAAAAAGTCCGGCAGGAGGAAAGAGAGGACGGTTTCAATTTGGTGGATACTCTCCCCTCTCCTGCTGTGCATAGGGGCAAGCCTTGGGATAGCGGCGCTGGTTATGTTCCGGGACGCCGAAAAAGGGGCGACCGTACCGAAAGGAAATTACGATTATGCCCTTGACATATCCAAATACCAGAGGGATGTGAATTGGGACTCGCTTATGGTCATCACCGACGCTACAGGCAGGACTGTGCAGTCGATAGAGAAGGCATCATCCATACGCCGGATAAGATACATTATGATAAAGGCCACGGAAGGCGAGAGACACACGGACAGGCTCTTCAAAGACCATTGGGAAAAGTCTGCGGCGGCAGGCTACGGGAGGGGTGCATATCATTTTTTCCGAAGTTCCAAAAGCGGGGCAGTCCAGGCTGAGAATTTCATCCGCACAGTTGGTCCTCTGAGACATTCGGACCTGGCTCCCATCCTCGATGTGGAAACCGTGCATCGCGGATGCAGCCGGGAGCAATTGAATTCAGGCATAGGGGAATGGCTGGAAACAGTTGAACGGCACTACAGGCGCAAACCCATAATCTACACCTCGGACTCTTTTCTCAAAGACTGGCTCAGCCCGGAAATCGTCAGGGATTATCCAGTCTGGATAGCCCGGTACAGCGACGAAGCCCCAGTGTTCGACGCCTGGGTATTCTGGCAGTTCACCGACAGGGCTGCCGTCTATGGAATCCCCTCTCCTTGCGACCTTTCGGTGATAAAAAAAGGGGGATGAACCTGTCATCCCCCGTATTCGATTCCTGTCTGGAAATTACTTCGCGATGACGCGAGCCATTTCGCAAACTTTGTTGGAATAACCCCACTCGTTGTCGTACCAGGAAACAACCTTCACGAAAGTAGGGTCAAGCTGGATACCAGCCTTCACGTCGAAGATTGAAGTACGTGCATCGTTGCGGAAGTCGGTAGATACGACTGCATCCTCAGTGTATCCGAGAACGCCCTTGAGTTCGCCCTCAGATGCCTTCTTCATAGCAGCGCAGATTTCCTCGTAGGTAGCAGGCTTCTCAAGCTCTACAGTGAGATCAACCACGGATACGTCGGAGGTAGGAACACGCATTGACATACCGGTGAGTTTGCCGTTGAGTTCAGGAAGCACCTTGCCCACAGCCTTTGCTGCACCTGTGGATGAAGGGATGATGTTCTCGAGGATGCCACGTCCGCCTCTCCAGTCTTTCTTTGAAGGACCATCGACGGTCTTCTGGGTTGCCGTTGCAGCGTGTACGGTAGTCATAAGACCCCTCTTGATACCGAAAGTCTCGTGGAGAACCTTTGAGATAGGAGCAAGGCAGTTGGTCGTGCAGGATGCGTTGGAAATAATCTTCTGACCAGCGTAGGTCTTGTCATTGACTCCGTAAACGAACATAGGGGTAGCGTCCTTTGAAGGAGCAGACATAATGACTTTCTTCGCACCAGCCTTGAGGTGTGCAGAAGCGAGTTCCTCAGTGAGGAAGAAACCGGTTGATTCGACAACTACATCGACTCCGAGTTCGCCCCAGGTGATCTGGGAAGGATCTTTCTCAGCGAAAATCTGAATCTTGTTGCCGTCAACGATCATATAGTTGCCCTCAACCTTGATGTCGTGATTGAAGTGACCGTGAACTGAATCATACCTGAGCATATAAGCGAGGTAATCTGCATCGAGAAGGTCGTTGATACCTACGACCTGAATGTCGTCAGAGAAATTCTCTACGGCTGCACGGAAAACCATACGACCGATACGGCCGAATCCGTTGATTCCAAGTTTAATCATCTTAAATAAATTTTATTAAAAAGTTACTGAATTTCACAAACAAAGCAATCATCTCAAAAATTGCGCCGCAAAAATAGCAAATTTTATGAAATAATAAAACTATCTTTGCATAAAAATTCAACTCTGGTCAGCGACAAGATATGAACATCCTCATTACAAACGACGACGGCTACAACTCAAAGGGCATAAGGGTTCTCGCCGACATTCTCAAGCCCTACGGAAACATAGCAGTCATAGCCCCGTTGCAAGTGCAGTCCGGTATGTCGATGGCTGTATCACTGAATGTTGAACGCATAAGTTTCCGGGAACTCTCCCGCAACAGCCATATCGGCAGGAACGGGACCCGGTATTCGGAAGTTTGGGGCTGCCTCGACGCGACCCCTGCAAGTTGTGTGAAATTCGCCCTCAGCACTCCCTGGACGGGGTGGATCCCGGACGTGGTGGTCTCCGGAATCAACCACGGGTCCAACACGGCGACTGCCTCCTGCTACTCTGGGACGCTCGGAGCCGCGGCAGAGGCAGCGGTCAATCACATCCCGGGCATAGGAGTTTCAATCTGCACCCACGATGCCGATGCGGACTTCTCTGCGGTGGAAAGGTTCTTCCCGGGAATTTTCGAGAAACTCCTCGAAGCCCCGAAACCGGATTTTATGACCTATTACAATGTCAATTTCCCCGACACGGGAGCCGGAAACATCAAGGGTGCCAGGACGGGATATATGGGTAGAGGGCACTGGGTCAGGGAATTCAAGGTTGTGGAACCGGACAACGGCAGAGGCGAGTCTGCATACAGGATGATCGGGGACTTCATCAGCGAATGCTCCAACACCCCGGAAGCCGACCACCTGCTCACAGAAAACAATTACATCTCCATAGTTCCCCACACCCTCGACAGCACCGACTACGCACAGTTGAAGCTGTTGGACGGCATTGATTTCTGAATTTATGAAGTATTACATCATAGCAGGCGAAGCATCGGGTGACCTCCACGGAAGCAATCTTATGGAGGGCATCTACGACAGGGACCCGCAGGCTCGGATACGATTCTGGGGCGGGGACTGTATGAATGGGGTTTTCAGCCGCAGAAGCACTGACAGGTGCGGCTGCGGACTTGTGAGGCACTACCGGGAAGGTGCCGTTATGGGATTGTCCGACGTGTTCGCGAAAGCCGGACAACTCCTGACGAACCTGGGCAACTGCAAGAAAGACATAATGGGCTTCGCCCCCGACTGCGTGATTCTCATCGACTATCCGGGATTCAATTTCAAGATCGCCGGATTTGCCCACAAAAAGGGTTTCAAGGTCATATACTACATCGCGCCGAAAGTCTGGGCATCGAGGGAGGGACGGATCCGCAAACTGAAGAAATATGTGGACAGGCTCTACATAATCTTCCCATTCGAGATT
>JBJEJT010000206.1:0-2950 GCA_051878255.1 Candidatus Cryptobacteroides sp.
GATTGCCGATTATTTCCATCCGGGGGCAGTACTCAATCTCCGACACACCCGGAAGGGCAAGTCCGGCTGCTGCCTTGGTCATACTGCGACTTTCTTCATAGTCCAGAACATACCATCGGTGCAGTCCTGCCTCCCTGGTTCTCTCCTCGAACTCTCCGGCGTGCGGGAAAAGCCGTCTCATCCGGATCACTCCCAGCCCCCTGAATTCCTCAAATCCTGACAGGTCCACAAATCCGTCCTCTCCCGTGGCGTTTTCGAGTTCTTCCAACAGGTCATCTTCCACGCAGATGTTCATCTGGTGGAGCAGATTTTCTTCGGGAAGATTCTCTCCGAATACGGCTTCGGAAGTGGTGGTTCCTAGGTCTTCGGCAAAGGGGGCGTCTGAGAGCGTGCAGGATGTTGCGACTGAACATAGTAGTGCGAGACTGCAGAACAGAGATATTTTATCAGAAAAACCTGTCATAGGGTAAAAATTATAAAGATGAGATAAAGTCAATGACCTGAAGCAGGGACGCAGGTTCCTTCCACTTGATTTTATGCGACTTCTGGAATGATTTCCATTCTGCCTGCCGTTCCTGTGGAATCATATCCCCGATTGCTTTCCTGGACGCCTCGACGCTCCTGCCTGCCCATACGAGCCATAGTTTTGATTCCACGGGCAGACTCATCCCCTGGTCCCTTTCGTTCAGTATATTCATATAGTTCTGATTGATTTGGGCGTCGGTCTGTATGGATGTGAGTTTCATTGTGGCTGAAGTGGTGGAGGATATGCCATAGGCTCCTGTGCTTTCCCTTGCCGTCTCAAAATCTCCACTGATGGCTTCCACAACGCACCCTGTGTCATTTTTTTCACGCAACTTCATCATTGATGTCCCTACGGGGATGAAAAAGTCGGAACCGATTTCCACAATTGCCACGTCTGTCAGGAATGCTTCCCTGATGATTCCGTTGTCGATGTAGTGGAGGGCATCCCTGCGCAGATGTATGTTCATCTGGCGGAGTTCACGGGCACCCCCTTTCATTACCACTGTACCCTCAATGAAATGGTCGTAGAGGTAGGGATAGGTTGTGGTGGGATTCTGCGCACCTGATGAAAGACACAGAGCAGCCCATACCGTCGCAGAAACCAGAAGTCTGATGATTTGTCTCATAAGCGAAAGATTGACAAAGGGGCTGGCCGGAACTTGCCCGACCATCCCCAGTATTGAAATTGATTTGCGGTTGTGCTATCTGGTCACATTCAGCACCTTGCCTTCCTGAACAGGCATTCGGTTTGCCGGACGGGTTCTGTGAGAAACTGATGCCGGAGCGGCAGCCGGTTCGGCATCTGGAGTGTATGCACAGGATGTCCATTGCAAGAGGTCATATATATTATACAACTGACCATCAGCCGTATATTCGAATAAGCCCCAATAATAGGATGAATACCAAGGAGCCAGCTTGTGGGCTTCTGGAACATTAAATCCTAGATTGTAGGTATATGGTGCACCTCCAGTTGAAAGTCCTAGAACAACATAGAAATCATAGAGAATAGGGTTGTCCTCATCATCAACTATAGGTTCGTCATTGTCATCGTACATATAGTCCTGACAGATGCCTACAACAGGTTTGCTAGGCAGTGTGATTTCCCCGAGGTCAACATCGAAATTACCATAGAACTTGACATTAATGTCAGCCAGCTGTCCTGTGAACATTATGTTGCCTTTTTCTGCGTTATCGCTCTCGGAGATTGTTATAACATTGCTGTAAGGTCCATAACCGTAGTTTGCGTATGGAGACTTGAATCCGAAGGTGTAGTTTCCTGCAATGTCATCTATGGTATATCCGTAAGAGCAGAAATATACCCCATAGTCAAGCGTGTACTCAAGGTTGGTGTTGCCGAAGATGTCCACGAATGAACCTTCTGCAATTGTGTAAGTTGCCTCAGTTCCGAATCCCGGGTCTTCTCCAAGTGTAACGGCAATGCTTCCGTCTTGTGTCAGTCCGGGTGTAGCCGGATATGAAACCACTCTTCCGCCGGCATCTGAAACTGATACACTTGCCTTTGCTGTCTTCGTTTTTTTAGCCAAAGGAGCATCAGTCCTCGGATATGCAATCATAGTCAGGGCCTGCCAGTCTGAATAATAGACGGTTTTAGGAACGATTTCCTCCTCATCTTCCTGTGCTTCGAGGAATTCCTCTTCCTCCTCTACCGTTTCAAAGAATGACAATGCGAAATCCACATACTCATACTGTGCGACTATACCGTTTGGAGTGAGTGCATATCCATTGTTGGCATTATAATAAAGACCGGTATATGGAAATTCTGCACAAGGCATATCCTGGGCGTTCACCACGAAGCCCGCCGGCCAGGTCAAATCCACGAGAGCTCCAGGGATGTAGTAATCCTTTGGAATTTCGACGGTTATGACTCCACCTTCATCTGATATGTTTTCCGGAGCAATGACAACATTTGCTACTTCAACGCAAGTCAATGAACTGTCATAATAATTCTCTCCATAGATATGGAGCGTCAGGTCTCCCTCTCCGGAAAGTTTTACAGGGTCACTGAAAAGAATCTGATAATACATAACAGAGTCAGCTTCTTCAGTGTCGTAATCCTTTATGTTGGGCGCGGTGCCGTCGGTAGTGAGGGTGGATGCTGTCGCAACCTCGCTGATTACACCCTGGGCATTTGTTGCGACGGCATAAACTGTGTAATAGGTGTAAGGAACGAGACCTTCAATGGTGATGGATTTCACCTCATCTATGGTTGCAGTGGAACTTGCCTTTGCTGCCGGCACTATTTCCACTACTTCCGCATATTCCTTCTCGTCAACCGTCACAGGTGTGAGTCCGGATTTTCCCTGAAGCAGGGATTTGGCATCCACTGACAGAGCCTTGCCTTTAGCGACAACATAGGAATAGAATGTTGTGCCCTCTTTCGGGGCGATGGTCACGACAATCGAAT
>JBJEJT010000207.1:0-2948 GCA_051878255.1 Candidatus Cryptobacteroides sp.
GTAATGTCCTCGTTTGCCAATGAAGCCCGGTAGGCAGCGGCGACGAGGGCATCGTCTATGGAATAGACGCTGGTAGTCAGCTGTTCTGCGAAAGGATAGTTCGAACTGCCAATGTTCTGGTTGCCGAGCGTTCCGTAAGAGACCCTCAGCTTCATTTCACTCAGGACTTTCCCCACGCTCTGCATCCATTCCTCCTCCGTGATGCGCCAGGCTCCGGAGAAAGACGGGAACACGCCCCATTTGTGACCTGAAGCGAAACGTGAAGAACCGTCCACCCTCAGGTTAGCCTCGAACAGGTAACGCTCCCTGTAATTGTAGTTGATTCTGCCGAAGAAAGACTGCAAAGCCCACTCTGTACGGGAACCGGCATTGCTCATAGTCTCATCCTCGGCTCCCACGTTCAGGACGGGATATTCCGGATACGGGAGACTCTGCCTCGTGGCTGAATAGTACCTCTGGCCCATAGTCTCGTAGGAAGTACCCAGCAGCACCTTCAAATCGTGGGTCTGGTTGAAATTGTGGTGGAAACTTGCAGTGAACTGGGAGGTCGTGTAGAAATTCTGCGTCTGGGCTTCCGTAAGTTCGTTGTAGAGACGGCTGGTAACCGGCGATTTGGTGCCGTAGGCATCGGAGGCATACTCGATCACATCGTCGAACTGGTGGGTATGCGACACATTGTATCTCAGTGCGAGTTTTCCGGACAGGGTCAGCCATTTCAGCGGAGACCAGCTTATGGATGCCGAGCCGTTCAACTTGAGGTTGTCCACCCGCTTCTCTCCGCCGGCTCCCTCCGTCACCGGGAGGATGTTGGTGGAACCTCCGGTCATAGGTGCATAGTCCCCGCTCGACCATTGGGTGAGGATGAGAGGGTCCCTGGTGTTCATCATATTGAAGAGGCTGGCAGCCAGGGGAACGGCGTTGCGTCTCCCGAAATTGACCGAGGCATCCAGTTCCACGCCGAGTTTATCGGACACGTCTATGTTCAGGTTGTCCCTGAAATTGTAACGGACATAATTCTGCCTCTTGATGATTCCGTCCTGGCTGAGGTAACCCACGGCTGCGTTGTTGCGGATTTTCCCGCTTGCCGCATTGAAGGCAAGGGTGTGGTTGTGCGTGAAACCGGAACCGTTGAGAACCTTTTCCTGCCATTTGGTAATGGGATAAGTGTCCGGGTCATAACGGTGGTTCTCCATATAATTGGCGATATATTCCTCCGAATACAGCGGTTCGTCCCCGTCGTTGAGAGAAGCCTCCCGGCTCAGGCGCATATAGTCCACGGCATCCACGAGCTTCGGGATGTCCGTGGGCTCGGACCAGCCGGCATAGCCCCTGTAACTCAATGAGAAACTGTCTTTCGGGGCTCTTTTGGTGGTAATGAGGATCACTCCGTTTGCCGCACGGGAACCATAAATAGAAGATGAAGCCGCATCCTTGAGCACGGAGATTTTGTCTATCTGCGACGGGTCCACGTCATCGATGCTGCCCTGCACCCCGTCCACAAGCACCAGCGGAGATGCGCTCGAACCGCCGAAAGTGCCGATTCCCCTGATGCGTATGCTGGTTCCCGAAGAACCAGGGTTTCCGGACTGGCTGGTCACGGTTACGCCCGGGGCAAGTCCCTGCAAGGCAGAGGCGGCGGTAGCCACGGGACGGTCGGAAATCATTTCAGATGAAACCGAAGACACCGAGCCTGTCAGATTCACTTTCTTCTGTGTGTCATAGCCGACGACCACGACTTCATCCAGGAAATGCTGGTCCGGCTCCAGGACACAATCATAAACGGTTTTGTCTGACACCCGGAACGATTGGGAGGCATATCCCATACAACTGACGGTCAGCATTTCTCCGGGTTCCGCATACAGCATCCATTTGCCGTCCGCATCGCTGACGGCTCCACGTGAAGTGCCTTCCACAAATATCCCTGCACCGGGAACCGGGAGAGACTCGCTGTCCGTCACGGTTCCGGAGATCCTGTTCTGGGCTCCAAGCACAAAGCTCTGGAGACACAGCAATCCGATAAATAGTGTATTCAACTTTTTCATAATCTGCTCACTTTAAGGTCCAGGACAAAGCAACGGGAGGCGCCTGCATTGGTGCCACCGCTATCCGCATCGACGGAAGTGTCGATGACGATGCGGGTGTTCGACGTAGCGCCCGATATCTTGAATCTGAAATGGGACACAGGCTTGTCAATGGCGGAGTTGGACTGGGACGGAGGCATAATGTCAGCGGCATATCCTGCCCTGTACTCATTCCCGGACGCCACATCTCCGGTCAGGTCCACCTCATCTTTCCCGTCCACGGTAACTGAACCGGACACGAACTCGCCACCATCCTCGACCCTGATTGCTATCGTGTTCTTGGAACTTGTGGAGAAACGCGCCATATCCAGTTCAAGCACCACATCCTCAGTGCCTTCTATGGCAGTCAGACAAGGAGTGGACAGATAACCGAAGGAATTGGCAGTGGAAACCGAAAGCTGGACTGCCCCGACTTTCTCCCCGCAGCACTTCATCGTCCATCCAGACATATCCCTGTTCGTGATGTATTCCTCGCTGGCAAGTACGCTGCCGTACAATTTGTCAGGATAGTCATACCAAGTCTTGTTGTAACCCACTTCATTTTTGTTGGCACCCTGGGCATTGGTCATATTCCACGCCTGCATCACTCCCGGTTCCGTACCGTCCACAAGGTCCGGGGTGGAGTTCACGGCACAGCCGTTGGCAGGTTTCAGATAGTCCCCTGAATAGGCAAAGAGGTCAAAGGACTCGTACAGAATGACATCGTCAGCATCCACAAGCCTGAAATAGTATCTCGGGATTCCGTCACCATTGCCCAGGTCTATCCGCACCCTCATCCTGTCGGCAGCATCGAGGCCGGTCCAGAAGGCATTGCCTCCATCCTGCAGGCTGCTCATCCTTCCTATCGACTTGGAGACCGTATATGTG
>JBJEJT010000208.1:0-2941 GCA_051878255.1 Candidatus Cryptobacteroides sp.
CTTTAGGAATATGAAAAAGTTTTTCCTATTCATTGCTATGCTCCCGGGCATATTCGCAGGATGCTGCAGAAACCCCGGGGACGATGCCGGAACAAGCTTCGTTGAAGACGCCCTCAGACCCTATGTCGAGAGTGGGGTGCTGCCCGGCGCAATAAGTGTGCTTTACAATGACGGAGTCCAGGAAACCTGTTGCATCGGCTATTCTGACGTTGATGCGAAGAGACCCATCACGATGGACGACGTGTTTATGCAGTGTTCCCAGACCAAGGGTTTCTGCGGTGTCACGGTAGCCCGCCTCGTGGAAGAGGGCAGGTTAGGTCTGGATGACCCGGTCTCGAAATATCTTCACGAATTCGGTACCCTATGGGTGCTTGACAGCGAGACCCCCGACACGAAAGTGCTCAGGAAAGCGAAGAACGAACTTACGGTCAGAATGGTCCTCAACCACACTGGAGGCTTCCCGTTTGAATGTAGTGCAAAACGCCGTGACGTGCGTGGTGGAGGCTGGTCCGGAGGTGCGCCTATCAGGCAGGTCGCTTCCATCGCCGCCGGAAGTCCGGTCCTGTTCGAGCCGGGAACGGCAATCCGGTATTCCAACACCGGCATCGACATCGGGGCTGCGGTCGTGGAGGCTGTGACCGGGATGAAATGGGAAGACTATCTCCGGCAGACGGTGCTCGACCCCCTCGGAATGGAGGATACCTGGTTCTGGCCATCTGACAGACAGCTTGAGACGCAGATTGAAATGTACAGGATAATGGAGGATGCCCCTGCACGGAGGCTGGAAGAGAATCCCTGGCAACAGCGCCCTTACAACGACTCCCACGTCTTCGCTTCAGCCGGAGCCGGTTTGTGGACCACTGCCAACGACCAGTTGAAATTCTACAAGATGCTTATGAACCTCGGGGTCGGGGACAACGGCGTGCGCATCCTGGAAGAAGAGACCGTGAAGTCCCTGCTTGCAGTTTCCTCCCGTCCTGCCGGAATGGAGGGCTATTCCCTCGGGCTTTCGGCTCCGGTGGAGGACAATGAGGATGCCTGGTTCGGACACGGTGGAGCCTGGGGCACGAACTGTATGGTAAACTGGCACAAAAAACAGCTCAAGCTGTGGGTGATACAGGTCTCAGACAGTCATTCCCCTTGGAATGAGGCTCTCCGGGCTGCCCAGAACGAGTTTTTCAAAGCGGAAATTGACACTTCGGGTGTTTCGTCATATACGGGGCGAACCCGTTAGCAACTTGAGTTGGCAATCATTACAATGAACTTTTGATAAAGAAACTTGAATTATGAGACAGCATATCTACAAATTGCTCTCCGATGCCCTGCCTGCCGTGGACTTTGACAGGGACTTTCTTTTCGGCGAACTGGATTCCCTGGGCATAGCGACCATTATGATGCTGCTGGAAAGGGACTTCAAGATCCGCCTCAAGGTGGAGGACGCCACTCCGAGAAACCTGCGAAATATCGATTCAATCGTGAAGATGGTTGAGACAAAACTTGCAGAAACAAATAATCAGCTATGATGACACTCGAACAAAGCATTGAACTTCACGCATCCCGCACGCCGGACAAGGTGGCTGTGGAATGTGCCGGAGACCGGATAACCTACGGGGACTTGTGGAAAGCCATCGTCGCGCGTTCCGAAGAACTCAAGGCAGCGGGACTGGAGGAAAACCGTCCATATACTTTCCGCGCCACCCAGAACATCGCATTCGTGGTAACTTACTGCGCCGTGCATCATCTCGGAGCCATAGCGGTGCCCCTTGAACATCAGGCTCTCGAAGCCAATTTCCAGGCCGTGAAGGCAGAGGTGGAATCCTGCACTTTCGGTCCGGACATAGTGGACATACTCTACACCACCGGCACCACCGGCAAGTCCAAGGGCGTGATGCTTTCAGAGACCGCACTGACCTCCTGCGCAGACAATTTCATCTGCGATATGCACTTCACTCCCGATTTGCTCTTCATCATCAGCGGTCCGCTGAACCATATAGCATCGCTTTTCAAGATGCACCCTGTGCTCACGGTGGGCGGAACGGTCTGCATCCTGGACGGTCTCAAGGATATGAATGCGTTCTTCGATGTGTTCGAACTCAATTACCCCAAGTTCGCCACTTTCCTCGTGCCTGCCAGCATCCGGCTGATTATGCAGTTCTCCTATGAGAAACTCTGCTCCCTTGCGGACAAAATCGACTTCATCGAGACCGGTGCCGCCCCGATTACCCAGAGCGATATGGAACAGTTGGCAAAGGCCCTGCCCCATTCGCGTCTCTACAACACTCTCGGAGGCACGGAAATCGGAGCCGTCTGCACCTACGACTTCAACGACGGACGCCATATGGAGGGATGTATCGGACGCCCTATGAAAAATTCCACCGTCGAGGTGAAGGAGGACGGCAGCATCATCGTTTCCGGGCTGACCATAATGAGTGGCTATGTGGCTGACCCTGAATCCACTGCCAAAGTGCTCCAGGACGGGAAAATCTACGGGGCTGACCTCGGCTATGTGGACGGGGAAGGTCTCATACACCTGACCGGACGTCGCGGGGACATCATCAACGTGGGCGGTTTCAAGGTGAACCCTGTGGAGGTGGAGAATGCTGCTGCGTCCCATCCGTCAGTGAAAGACTGCATCTGCATCGCGGCGCAGCATCCTGTCATCGGAACCGTACTAAAACTGCTGGTGGTACTCTCCGACGGGGCTGAACTGGACAAACGGTCCATCGCCCTGCACATCAAGGAGAGGCTCGACAGCTTCAAGGTGCCGACTTATTACGAGGCTGTGGATGCCATACAGCGCACCTACAACGGAAAACCAGACAGAAAGTATTATCAGAAATAACATATTCTATGTTCAGCTTTTTCAGAAAACCGGATTATAAGGTATATGGTCCCCAGGGTGGCATAAACATCAAAGTGCAACTTCCCGACGGCTTCGATG
>JBJEJT010000209.1:0-2936 GCA_051878255.1 Candidatus Cryptobacteroides sp.
GCAGGCACTTGAAACACAGATTGAAGTGCTCAACACGAATATTGCCACATTGCAGAAATTGGCAGATGGAGGAATTGTCAGCAATGTGAAGAAAGAGGGAGAAGTCTATACCATCACTCTCGGTGACGGTTCTACGATAGTGCTCAATCAGGGCAGTGTGGGAATAGGCAACGCTCCTGTGATCTCAATTGATGACGAGGGATATTGGATGGTGGATTATGGTGATGGCGCGGACTATATCCGGGTAAACGAGGAAAAGGTCAAGGCTGTCGGGACTGACGGTATCACTCCTGTCTTTGGCGTGGACAATGAGGGCTATTGGACCGTAAGTTACGATGGCGGCAACACATTCAGCCAAGTGAAAGACGCAAACGGCAATCCTGTCAAAGCCATTCCTGACGGAGGTGTGCAGGACAAATGGTTCGACTCTGTTGGCGTGGAAGGAGACAAGCTTGTCGTTGTGCTCAAAAACGGCGGCGGCACATATTCTCTGCCTATTGTGAAGGATTTCAGATGCGCTATTCTTAACGCAGAAGATGAAATCCTATTCAACTATAATGAAAGCAAGATCTTTACCGTTGAAATGTCAGGAGTGGCGTCAGCTCTCGTAAATGCTCCGGAAGGCTGGAGTGCAGTACTGAACGAGACCACCCTCTCCATAACAGCCCCTGCAGGTACGAAGGCTGTCAATGCCGACAGCAGGACAGACGTCTGCATCCTTGCAATATCAAATTCAGGTTTCGCTTCCATTTCAAAGGTGAAGGTTCGATTGAGCGACGTGCCTATCGTTGTCAATCCTACTGCATCTGTCACTGTGGAGACTACTGAAATGTATTCCATTACTTTTAAGGTCAGCACCGCAGATGTTACTCTTTGGAAATACATTTTCCAGGCAAGTGAGACAACGGCACCTGATGCCGCACAAATTGCCGCGGATGGAACTGTCGGTACAGAAACAACCCTGACATTCAACGCCCTCACTGCCAATACCGCATACACCCTCTATGTGCTTCCTGTGAACGGAGAGAAAAATGGTGCCGTAGCATCGGCATCAAGCACCACTTTGCCGGAAGATTTAGATTTGGATTTATATCAAGATTATTGCGATGGGAAGGATATCACTTTGGCTGGTAAGGTTTACAACAAGGAAACTAATGGTGAAGCCATACTTGTCAGTGCAGACACTGAAAATTTCTTATTGAATACCATTGTTAAAAACAATAATGGCACAGGTGTCTTCTTCCTTGAAGATGAAAACAACAACTGCTTTTCAATCAATGCAGTAACAGAAATCAAAGGGGTCGTAATCACAAGCAGATATATCGACAAGCCAGTTACAGTCAAGCCATTGAAGTTTATGAAGATTGTTGAGAACGGTCTTGTCCTGGCGAATCTTGACATTGATATGACTGAACTCATTAATACTGCTAATGAAAACAACGGGTATCTTCTGAACAACTCGGCATCCGATGACATTGACCACCTCTTCATTGACAATTGTCGGATTACGCATATTTCTAAACCTGTTCTCGCCACTGCTGGCGGCAGTTGCTCAATTGCAATAAAAAATATAAGGATTATCAACTCAGCATTTGAGGTTACAGGGACCACAAACATTCAGTTATTCAACATCTACAACTGTTCAGTACTGAGCAGAATGCAGGAAATTACATTCGACAACAACATATTGTATAGCAAGGAGTTAAGTGTATGCCAGGCTTTCAACTGGGGGAACTCCACACTTCAGACGGAAAATGATTGGAATACTAGTGTAAGTTTCTGCAACAATACATTTTATAACACTCCAAGTGGTTACGGGCACTTCAAATTCTATAAGGTAGGAAACCTTGAATGTAAAAATAACATTTACTGGGCAGACCCAACTCATACACAAGCAAGTGCTATGTTCATCTTATATGCTGAGGACCAGACAGGTGACAACATTGAAGTTAGCGACAATATTGCCTATGGTCTTGCAGATGGGAAAAACTGGAGTATGTTCCATTCCAATTCAAAGTACCAGTTGGAAAGCGGCAACGTCCTTACCAAACTCGAAACAAGCCCTCTCCAAACAGCAGATCCAACGACTGGCACATTCGTCCCTACGTCTGAATATGCGACATACGGAGCACAGAGGTAAGAATAAACTCTTCTTGACAAGGGATGCGGAATAAACCGCATCCCTTTTTTTGTATGACATATCCGAAATCCCTGACCAACATCAGCCCATTCCACTCCGCTTCTAAACCAGGTCTGGATCGGCAAAGGAAAGGACTTCCCTGTCGAACTCATCGCAGTTGCCTTAATCAACCCGGAACCTCCGGGTTCCACTACAGGGCAAAAATAGAGCAGACCAGACGTACCACCTCGTCTTTCCAAGCCACGAGACGTCTGCGGAAGTCTTCATCCGTCTCCGGATTGACGGCATCGGTAAGGGGACGGGATATGAACGGAGCGAAAAGAAGACCGTAATAGGTATAGACAATGGAATACAACGGCACCTGACGTATGTTGCCGGCTTCGGTCTCCCTTTTCACGACCTCCTTTATAGTGCGTGCCACCGGTGCGAAATCCAGATGCTTGATTGTATCCAACAGATGTTGCGGATCCCTCTGAATCTCCCTCACGATGAATATCGGGATGCGGGGATTCTCCAGGATTATCCCCATATAGATGTCCACCACCCTGGAAATCCTGTCCCTCACAGGAATATCGAGTTCAAGTATCTGCACAACCGACGGAATGAAAGCGGAGATAATCCCTGAAAAAACAGCCTCGAACATACGGTCCTTGGTGCGGAAATAATAGTGTAGCGCAGTGCGGTTGATTCCTGCCCTCTCGGCAATATCCCCCATACTCGTCTCATTGAACCCCTTTTCGAGAAAGACCTCCCTCGCGGAATCAATGATAAGTTTTTCTATGTCAATATCTATATT
>JBJEJT010000210.1:0-12163 GCA_051878255.1 Candidatus Cryptobacteroides sp.
GTTGTAATCCCGTCCCCCTTCAACTGCCCCATAGGCAGCGAAATGTTTGGCACACGCAGCCATCGTTTCCGGTGCCGACAGGGATTCCCCCTGATAGCCTCGGGTCACTGCCACCGCCATAACCGATGACAGGTACGGGTCTTCGCCAAAACCCTCGGCAACCCTGCCCCAACGAGGGTCCCTGGCTATGTCCATCATAGGGGCGAATGCCCAGCGTATTCCACATTCGGTAGCCTCCAGGGCTGTATTCGCCGCCGCAGATTCCACGAGTTCAGGATTGAAAGATGCAGCCTGGCCGAGGGGAATCGGGAGTATGGTCCTGAACCCGTGGACTATGTCCCTTGCAAACAGTATGGGTATGTGATTCGGACTTTCCTCTACGGCAATACGCTGCAGGGAATCGACCACGACGGGGTCCACAATGTTCATAATGGAGGAAACCTGTCCCTTTCTGATGGCTTGGATCACTTTTCCCAGATCCGTCCTGCCGTCTATCTGGTGCAACTGACCTATCTTCTCATCAAGCGGCATAGTCCGGATCAGGCTGTCTATGTCCGCCCTGCCCCTGGCGGAAACCGAAACGCCCAGGAAGCAGAAAAGGATTGGCAAAATCTTCTGTCTCATTCTCAATCATTTTTTATGAACAGGACCGCATCTGCCCTGACTTTGGCATCTGCATCCTCATTGGTTATTGCAACTGTCACTTCCTCCGCACTCGCAAAACGATACTCCCCAAGTTTTATCCAGGTGTCGGATGTCTGTCCCGAAACTTTCATCTCGGAACGGGGCACACAGATGCGGTATGTACCGTCGGCACAAGAGATAGCGACATTCAGGACGGACGAATATCCCGGCGAAACCGGTTGGCAGGTATAGACCGAATAGTTCCCGGCACTCGGAATGACAGCGGGGAAAACGACCTCCGACAAACTGTCCGACGGTCCTGATTCATAGTATGAAAGTCCATATCCTCCCCTTTTCTCACATCTGGTCCAGAGAGCGTCAGCCGTGACTTCCGAATCGGAATCATCAATTATGAGGTCTGCCTGTCTGCCGTCCATATAAGGATTCTCATCTATGATTACGTTGATTCTCCGGCTGTCCACATCCTGAATGTCGCAGCAGGCGTTCTCCAACGCCAGGGCACAGGCAATTCCTGCCACCTGCCCCAGCACCATGAACACGGGTTCCATACGGATCGAGCCGTAGGCTATGTGGCTTGCCGACAGGCACACAGGCACAAGCAGATTCGTACATTCGGAGCGTACCGGAACGATGGAACGGTATGAAACAGGGTACGGCAGCCCTCCCCCCACTTCCACGTTACCCTCGTTTTTCACCATATCCATCCCGTTTTTCCTGACCACTATCCTCTGGCAATTATGGGAATCCATCTGATATGCAGCCATAGCCACTCCGTCAAACGGGGCACGCCTCCCCTCACAGTCCGCCTGGGTCGCCACATATTCCCCGACCATACGCCTGGCTTCCCTGACATACAGTTGCGGCGTCCAGTGACCGTATCGCTCATATTCATCTTTCGGATAACCCCACAGCAGCATCTTCTTCCTCAAAGTTTCCGGGACCCTCGGATCGTGCCCGATGAAATAGAGCAGACCCTTGGTGTAGGAGACGTGGGCGGAGAAGATGGAATCCCGTTCTGCATAATCCGCCTCCGGGTACCCGTGGTTCATTCCTATCATATCCGACGAAAAACCTCCCCTGTTGTTTATGTCTGTCTTGCGGTTCGGCATACGGCTCCATATAAACCAGTCATTCAAGGAGGTCTTCTCCGGATATGCCTCCATCAGCCTGAGCAGCAGTTCATACCTGAGAGGGTCGTAATCCTCCGGCTTTTCTATGGGAATACTGTTCTGGAGAGAGTCGGTCAGGCAAATCCGGAAATTGTATGCCTGGACTTTCGCATCCCCAGTCCCATCCGGTTCAAGGATGGCATCGGATATGCCCCACAGCAATCCGCTGGATGGGTCGCCTTTCACTCTATACGGGTCTATCCCATCCGGGAACTGATGCCTGTCCATAAGTTCCACGCCGTTCAGGGTCTCGCCATAACGGTCATTGGCTTCCCTGCCTACGACAAAGGATACTCCGGAGCGTGCCAGGAGGTCCCCCTCGTAGGAACAATCGACATAGTATTTCGCACGGAGAGTCTCCGCTTTGTGAGGGGCAGAGGATTTCTCGATGCGGATTGAGGAGATGCGGCTTCCGTCCTTTTCTGCAGAAACAATCCTGAAGCCGGTTTTGAGCCGGATCCTCCTGTCATCGAGATAGGACCTCATAATGCTGTCTGCGACGGATGGTTCGAATATCCACTGTTCCAAAACTCCATAATGATTCCCCACCCTGCGGTAAAAGTCCTTGGCAACGCCTTTGATTACCTGTTTGTTCCCTATGTCGGTATAGCCCAGACCTCCGGAGGTCATCCCTCCGATATGCTCTCCAGGTTCGACCAGAACCACGTCCAGTCCGCTTCTGGCAGCGGAATAGGCTGCCGTGACACCTGCCGAGGTTCCTCCGTAGATGCACACATCATATTCTTTGGTCGAGCAGGAGAGCATCACGAGCGCCACTGCCGTCAATGCCGGATATCGTTTCATAACAAACTGAAAATTAGCAATCATTCTCCCTTGAGTGTAATGTCATCGAAACGCAGGTGGGCAGTGCCTCCGTTCTCCGTGAACCTGATTTCCATAGTTTCCGTCCCGTCGGGAACCGTGAAGTTCTCCGAACATTCTCCCGTCGTGCCGTTTGTGCATATCTGGGTCCAGTTTTCCCCGTCCACGGACCATTCCGCCTTGACGGAACCTCCGCATTGTTTGAAAGACAGGGTCAGATCCGTGCAGGCGTGCAGGCGGATGCCATCGATGAGCAACCACCCGTTCTTGGCTTTCCTTGCCCAGACATAGGTGCCGGAAATGGCAGACATAGCCGAATAACTGTATTTGGACAGGCATATATCCACTCCATCCGAAGAATACGATATTTCAGACACATCCCCGGAATAGACCGTCAGTCCGCCTTTCACGCCCTCCGTGAACTCCGAATCGTCGCCGTTGTAACGAGGAATCGTCGCAGGAACGAACTCCGTGGCATTATTTCCGGTAACACCTCCGGCTTCCGTATCTTTTTCCGAAGTGTTCGATATTTTCATCGAGGTGTCGAAAATCTCGGTGTACAGGACTTTCGGCACGCCTTTGCGGACCTTGACGGAGTATTCTGCCATTCCGAAGTTCCCGTGGGTGTCCGATGCTTCAAATATGAACGGGACGGTTTTCCCTCCGTCGGAAACCGGCAGGACATACGAGAAACGGTACAGGTCCGACTTCATTTCCTCGAATCCTGTCGTCTTGGTCAGTTCCGGGAGTTCAAGTCCATCCTTGAGCGTCCTGATTCTCGACAGGGGATAACCCGTGGACACGAGTATGTCGAATTCCAGCAAATCCCCGACAATCGCCTCACTTGGAAGCGACTCCGGAAGCACCACATCCACAGTTTCCGAAACAGACCTCACATAGACGGGATAGTCCACCGAATCCGTAGTCCCGTCCCCACATTCGACCTTGAAGACGAAATCCACCGTCTGTCCGATCTGATCCGGGTCCATAGTATAGACAAAGGAATACTCCACCTTTTCCGGCAAATCCGGAAAGTCTTTCTGCGTGCCCTGAATCGGTTCGTTTTCCAGGAAGGTGCATACGGAACTGATTCCGGATGTATGCGAGATGTTGAATCTGTAACTGACATTGTCGTCCGGATACACGACCACGGGAGCCTTGAGCATCAGTTCGAAGCTGACGCGCTCCTGCCGGACTGAAGACTTTTCAGTGCCCGTGCCACACGAGAGGCACAGGACTGAAGCAATGAATATCAACAAATGCTTTTTCATACTGCAGAACTTAATACTATTCAACCCTGAATGGAATCACTGCCAACGCCGCCTTTTTGTTGCTGTCGGTCACGAAGACACACAGTCGGTAGTTCCCGACGGCAGAGGGAGCCGTAAATGAGACCGATTCGCTGGAATCGTCAGTGAACAGACCGCCGATCCCGTCGGGATAACTCCCGTCGGAGGCTGCCGTACCCTCCAGATAGACCACCCACTTATAGTACAGCCTTGCCCCGCAGGGAGAAGTGGCAGTCACTTCAGCCACATTCTCGGAACCCGGAGATACGGCAATGCTTTCGTCAGCCGTCTTCCCGTTCATCTTCAGGGCATTGCGGTCCTTGATTTCCGGTGCCCTCTTTTCCGGATAATGTCCGTTCCAACTGTTGTAGAGTTCGTCCACGGCAGCATAGGCATTGCCCTCCTTGTCAAAAAGCCCGTACCAGGTCAATACATCCCCGTGGTTCTGATAGCCCCACACAAAAGCGAATGACCCGAGGCAGCCATTGTCCCTGTTGGCGAGGACGGCATCGGAATAGATGATTCTGTAACTCTCCGCCTTCTGGGTGCTCGTCTCTTCCACGAGGGTTCCGAATGAAGTCTTCGGGACATTCATCCAGGTACCCATCTGCCCGAATTCAGTCAGCATCCAGGGTTTTGTCCAACCCGCCGCAGCCAGGTTGCCGGTTATGTTCATCGGATTCGGGTAATAGGAATTGATGCAGAGGAAATCCAGTTCGGGCGCCATCTCCACTATCTTGGACACGGTGGTCACGTTGGAACTTGCCAGCGCCGTGGTGACCGGATGACAAGGGTCTTCTTCGTGAATCATCGCGGCTATGTCATTGACTGCCGTCCACAAATTGAGGTTGGTGTACATAGACTCGGCTTCATTTCCTATGCTCCAGCACATTACGGAAGGGTGGTTCCTGAACTTGCGCACCAGGGCACGTATGTTTTCTTTCTGGGCTTCCACTTTCTCCGCATTGTTGTAGTCGAAGCCGTCCCTTTCCCGTCCTATCGCAAGTCCCATATTGACATACAAGCCGTTGCGATATGCCTCATTCAAAATTGACGGCGTAGATTCCAATGTGGTGGAATAGGTCCTGAAAGCATTGCCGCCGAATTCGGAGACCCTCTTGTAGTACCTGTTGGCAGCAGCCCCCTTGACGAAAAATTCCTCGTCCTCCCTGTAAAGTCTCCATTTGCCGTCTTCCTGGCGCAGCGTAAATTCAGTGCACTGGCTGACATCGGAGCCAGGAGGAATTATGGTCTGCCTCTGTTTGGTGCAGGAAGCTGCCACAAGCAATGTGGCAAGCACAACCATCGGTTTCAATCTGTCCATATCATTATCTCCTATAGGCTTTACTGTATTGCAATATCTGTCCGCATTGTTCGAGAATGGTCTTGAGTTCAGGATATGACACGGCCTGGACGCTGCATCTGTGCCGGAACGCCAGAACTGCGGCTGCGGCTGCCGATTGTCCCAGCACCATATAGACCGGTTCCATCCTCAGCGAAGCGTAAGCCACGTGTGATGCGGACATACAGACGGGCACCAGCAGGTTGGAACATTCCTCCGCTTTCGGGACGATGGCGCCATAGCCTATGCCGTAAGGTTTCACACCTGAGAACATTCCCCCTTCGACAAGTACGCAGTCCCTGGCAGCGACATAATTGACATAGTGGCAGTCCATAGCATAGGAACCCATACCCACCGGCTCCGCAGGGACTGCCTTCCCGTCCACGTCCGCCTGAGTCATCACCTCCTGTCCGACCATTCGTCTTGCCTCCCTGACATAGAGTTGGTGCGGAAAATGTCCGTTGTCACAGAATTCATCCTCCGGGTAGCCCCAGCGGGACATTTCCTCCCTGATCGCAGGCGGGACACGGGTGTCGGAGGACAGGAACCAGAGCATACCCTCGGCATATCTCCTGTGGGCAAGTGCCATACTGTCCCTCCTGCCCCAATCTGCATCGGCATATCCGGTGCTTGCCCCTATGTAGTCCAAGTGGTTGGTGTCCGTCTTCCGGTTCGGCATCGGGGTGAAGGTGATGATGTCCTTTGCCTCTTTCTTCTCCCCGTTCAATATCCTGCGAAGCACAAGTTCGTATTCCGACGGGTCATAGCCATCGGGTTTTGTGAAAGGCAGCCTGTTGTCAGCATCGTCAGTGAGGGTCACCCTGTAACAGTAGGCTTGTGAACACCTGTCTGCAGAGCCTACAGGTCCGTTCAGTGCAGGCTTGACACCTGGAATAAGTTTTCCGTCCGCATAGGGGGAGACCCTGATTGTGTCGTGGATGCGGATTCCTGCCAGGCTCTCCCCATAAGTCCCGACACTTTCCCTTTCCACCGTATAGCTTACCCCCGAGGCTGCCATCAGGTCGCCCTCATACGAGGCGTCCACAAACATCGAAGCCTTGAAAACCGTCCCGTCCTCCATCGTGACAGACCGTATGGCAGTACCTTTCCTGAGAACCCCGGAAGAGGCGGACATACGTTTGCCATAGACAATCCTCACTCCGGCTTCCCTGAGCATTTCCAGCATTATCCTTTCCCCGACCCCGGATTCATAGACCCACTGTATTTCACGTGCATCGTTTTTTCCCGAAAAAGTCCTCCGGGCTGTCTTCTCCATAAACTCGTCCCTCGTCTGGTTCTTCCAGGCAGACGGGTCCAGGTAATAGTTCCAGACGTTGTGATAGAACTCGGCTGCGATTCCCCCGACGATTTCGTGGCGGTTGATGTCGGTTGCCGTAAGTCCGGATGCAGCCATTCCCCCGACGTGGGAATCCTGTGCCACGAGTATCACGTCGCAGCCCATCCTTGCAGCCTGGATGGAGGCGGCGACACCCGAAGCCGTCGCACCATACACACATATATCCGACTTGTACGACTTTCCGCCCAAAGGCAGCACTGCGAGAAATATGAACATCAGCGTTTTCATAATCAGTATCCGATATTTTGAGGGAAATTGCCTGCTCCCATATTGATGATTTCCGACTCCGGAATCGGCCAGCGGATGAAATGCGGGTTGGATGCGAGATTGACCCTGCCGTTCATCGATGCAGGATAAATGGGATTTCCCGCATACAGGGACACCTGTTCTATGAGTATGCCCAGCCTTTTCAGGAAAAACCACCTCTGGTTTTCAAAGGACAGTTCCCTCGCCTGCTCGTCGATGATGTCCTGCATTGTCAATGTCCCCGTAAATTCCGGATTTCCTGCCCGCTGCCAGGTCTTGTTGAAATAATACTTGGCTTTCGTCTGGTCGTTCTGCCTCAACGCAGCCTCCGCGCCTATGATGTAAGTGGAAGCCAGGCGGTAGAGTATTATGTCCTTGTAGCCTCTTTTCTCATAAGGGGACTTGGTCCAGACATCGCCCCACTTCGTACAGCCTGGCATAGTGTAGCGGGGGTCGCCGCTTCCACCGGTGTGGGACGGCAGATATTCCCCGGGGGCTATGGTCTGGCTGTTGTAGGTCACGCTGACAGAGCGTGTGTTGCGGTACCTGTGGATATACCAATCAGTGTAGCGTTTGTCCGAAGACTGGTCGTAAAGGGACAGCAGATACGGATTCGGCAATATCCTTCCGAATGTATAGCCCCAGTTCTCTGCCGAACAGGATTCGGTTTCGGTGCCGCCCAGGACGGTACGGTACTGTGCGATGAAGAGCGTACAGAATTGGTTGCCTTTCGGCGTCGAGGATGAGAAGTTTCCTCCGGGCTGGTCACTCCATTGCTGCACCATCAGTGCCTCGGAGTGGTTCAGGTCGGCTGCATTGAATACTTCTGCCGGGGTGTCGAGAAGATGATACGGACTGTTCCTGTCTATTTCCTCCACCTGTGCCAGGGCAGTCTCCCAATCCTTGCGCCACATAGCCACATCCGCCAGGATATGTCTTGCCGCAGCCTGATTGAAACGGCCTTTCTCGTAAGACTCCCAGGGCAGGTTCGCGATTGCATAATACAGGTCCTCATAGAGCAGGTCGTACACCTGGGAAGCCTGCGCAGGTCTGTAATCCCTCTCTTCGTTTACATTTTCCGATGTGACCGGATCCAGGTTGAGCCAAATCCTGTCATACACCCGGAACAGGTGGAAGAAGGACTGAGCCCTGAAACAGTGAGCCTCGGCAAGTACCCGCCTGACTTTTTCACTGTCCGGCATTTTCTCCCCATACCATATTATCTCATTCGAGCGCCCGACTATCTGGTACAGTACTTTCCAGAGGTAGTCCACCTGTGCTGCCGACGGCTTGAGATAGTTAGGGTCATAGATACCGTAGAAATTGCCCGTGCCGCCGCAACTCGCCACGATGTCGGTACCTCTCTCAAGCGCCCACCAGGTCGGACTTTCATTTCCGGAATTGTCGGAAAACAAGTTTTTCTGAAGCGCATAGAGGGCATTGGTCGCAAGTTGCAGCCCCTCTTCAGACGAATAGATATAGTCCACAGAATACTGAGTCTTGTTTTCCTCCTTAAGGAATTTCTCACAGGAGACCAGCAGGATGAACGGGCACAGAATCAAAGCTATTCTTTTCATAATCTTCAATCATTAAAAAGTGACATTGAGACCGAACAATACTGTCCTCGGTTCGGGATAGGCTCCCGTATCTCCCTCCGGACAGTACCCAAGCACCTCCGTATAGGTCCACATATTGGTAAGAGTCATATAGATACGCAGGTTCTGCATCTTTATCCTGCTTATCAGCTTCTTGGGAAAGGTGTAGCCAAACTGGATGTTTCTGAGCCTCACGTGAGTGGCGTCCTGATAGCCGAGGGCGGTGATGTATGCAGGCTGCTGGCTCATATTCGGGGCTGGGGCTTCGTTGGATGGATTGTTCACCGTCCAATAATTCCTCCGCAAGCCGTTCCTTTTGCCGGTCATATCGCCTCCGGTGTCAAAGGAAGTCAGGTATTTGTTGTATATCGTCCCACCCACGGACGCATACAGCTCCGCAGACAAGTCCACACCCTTGTAACTGAACGAAGTCGAGATTGAGCCTATCCAGTCCGGGTCCCTCTTCATTATCACCCTGTCATCCGCATCTATCTTCCCGTCGAGGTTCGTATCCTTGATCCTGATGTCCCCTGGATTGGCATCCGGCATCGCTGAAGATGAGATGTCATCCCCTATCTGCCATATTCCGTCAAACTGATAATCGTAATACACGTTCACAGGATAGCCGATGAACCAGTTGTTATTCACATCGTTGGCTGGTTTTCCATTCTCGTCCAGACTGCCGTCAATCCTTTTGATCTTGTTTTCATTCGTGGAGAAAGAGAGGTTCAGGTCCCATTCAAACCCGGCAACCGTTACCGGAGTGGTGTTGAGTGTCAGTTCGACACCCCTGTTCTGCACGGCTCCCATATTCACGAGTTGGTTGGTGTAGCCCAGGGACTGGCTCAGGGACTTATAGACGAGCAGGTCGGTAGTCTGGGTGTCATAAAGTTCCAGGCTGCCACTCAGGCGTCCGTCAAAGAACCCGAAATCCAGCCCGATGTTGGTGGAAGACGAGGTTTCCCATTTCAGGTCGGGATTGGGCAGGGTGGTGTCGGGCAAATAACCTACGGTGGTCCCGTCAAGTTCCATAAGATACTTCTCTGCCAGACCGAGCGTGGTATATGGCGAGACTCCCTGGTTGCCCACCTGACCCCAGCTCAGCCTCAGTTTCAGGTTGGAAATCCAGCGGACATCTGCCAGCCACGCCTCCTGATTCAGTCTCCAGGCAAAAGAGGCTGATGGGAAGCATCCGAACTTGTGGGACTTGCCGAAAACTGACGACCCGTCTGAACGGACGGCTGCCGAAAACAGGTAACGGTCATCGTAGTTATACCTTATGCGGCCCAGGAATGAAACCATACGGCGTTCTGACAGGGAATATGAGGGAACACCGAAATTCTGCGCCGAGGCAATGGCATTGTACGCCAGGTCGTCATTCGCGAAGTCCGTTCCGTTGATGCCCATCAATTTATAGGTAATGATATTGATGCTCTGCATCAGGGTTGCATCCAGATTGTGCACGGACTTGAATCTGCCGGAATAATTGAGTATGTTCTCAACCAGATAATCATTGTTGGAACTGCGCGAAACCGAGGACTTGCCCTTCTGTCCGGAGGACAGGCAGGCAGTGTGGTCCACACCCAGATATGAATCCGTTTCCACATTCCTCGAATTCATACTCATATTCAGCCTGTAGGAGAGTCCCTTCACGATTTTCCAGTCCAGATACACATTGTAGAGCTGCCGCTGGGTCACGGTCCTGTATTTGGAGTTGGTGATGTTCCATAAAGGGTTGTAGTGGGACTCGCCCGCTTCCGTCACATCCATACGGAGGGTCTGTCCGTCATCGGTATAGACTTTCGCCAAAGGAGGCATCGTGATGAAAGTGTTGAATGTGCCGTCAGCCGTCTGTTTCCACGAATGTGAATATGAGAGATTGGCACCTATCGTAAGGTTTTTCAGGAGCTGATGGTCTATGTTTATCCTCCCGGACACTTTCTGGAAGCCTGAGTTCATAACCATTCCGTCCTGGAAATAGCCTCCGACTCCGAATACGAATTTCGTCTTCTCATTCCCGGAGCGCACAAGTATGTCGTGCTTGTGCTGGACGGCATTGTGAATCATCAGCTTTTCCCAATCCACATATTCTCCCGACTTGAGCACCTCCGACATCAGTCCCGGGAAACAACTGGCTTCGTCATAGGAACCGTAAGCCTGGATGTAAGCCTCCTTCCTGTAGGCTGCCCATTCCTCCCCGCTGTAGAACTCACAGTTGCGCCACACGCTCTGGATCGAGGCATAACCGTCATAGCTGACTTGCAACTTGTCCGTCGTCCCGTGCTTGGTGGTGATGAGAATGACCCCGTTTGCAGCCCTCGCCCCGTAAATCGCCTGGGACGAGGCATCCTTGAGAATCTCCATTGACTCGATGTCGGATGAGTTTATATCATCTATGCCACTCATCGGGACTCCGTCCACTATGTAAAGCGGGGCATTGTCCCCGGACAGCGACCTCCGTCCACGGATGAGGACCGAGGAAGACCCGCCCGGCTCCGCACTGGACATTCTCACCTGCACGCCCGCAGCTGCTCCCCTGAGCATCTCGCCCACACTCACCGTCGGGGTCTTGTTGAGCACGTCGGCTTTTACCGAGGCGATCGCACCTGTGACATCGCTCCTTTTCTGTGCGCCATATCCGACCACCACAAGTTCGTCCAGTCTCTGGAAATCCTCTGCCATAACATATTGGATCACGTTGCCTGACAAATCGGCTGCTATCTCCAATGTGGCGAATCCCATACAGGACACGCTGAATTTTTCCCCTGCCTCCGCATCAATCTCGAACAGTCCGTCGATATCAGCCACGGCTGCCCTGCCCTTGTCTTTTTCCGATACGATTACTGCACCTATCACGGGGGCACCTGAGGCATCGACTATCCTGCCCCTGAATGGAGGCTTATCCGTCTGCCCCCCCCTGTTCAGTTTTTTCCCGCCCGGGGACAGGATTATGTTCTCGCCGATGATGCTGTAACTAACCATCAGGTCCGAAAACACGATCTCCAGTGCTTTCTCAATCGGCACATCGGATATGTTCACTGACACCTTTGTCGTAAGGTCCAGTAGGTCATCACTGTAAAAGAATTTATAGCCACTTTGATTTTCAATGGATTGCATAATCTCAGACACCGGTTTTCCGGTAGCCTTCAAGCTTATGTTCCTGGCTTGTCCCCCGATTGAGGACAGCAATGCAACCAGAATGGTCGCAAACCATCTCAGTTTCATATCGTCAGTTATCAGTTTGTGTTCTTGTGTTCAATATGCCTTGTGCGTCACAGGACCTGGATTATTTCCCGTCCGTTCACATTTGAAGTGCCGGATTTGACTTTCCGGAAACGGACGGAAGAGGACCTGGAAAAATGCTCCAGCACAACATCCAGCCTCTGGTCCACGAATTGTCCCGTGAAACGGGTGTCAAGCATCTTGTCGTCCAGTATCTCAAAACTTACATTATACCTGTTCTCTATCAGGCGCAGGGCTTCACGCAGAGGGGTGCGGTTCAGATAAATCTTCCCATAGCGCCAGGATGTGGAGACATTGGCATCCGTAGCCTCCAGGCTGACCTGTCCAGTGGCAGTGTCAAGTTCTGCGCACTGTCCAGGATATATCTTCAGAACCTGCTCCACGTCCTGCGCATCTGTGTACAACATATTGATGGCACCATTCACAAGGGTCGCCTTGACTGTCCTCCCGGGGTA
>JBJEJT010000211.1:0-2918 GCA_051878255.1 Candidatus Cryptobacteroides sp.
AAATCAATGTGACCCTGAACGGCATCACCCTCAATGATGCCGAATCCCAGGAAGTCTTCTGGGTAAACATCCCGGCCCTCGGCAATATGCTCACGGGAGTCCAGCTCCAGAGAGGTCTCGGCACCTCAGCCAACGGAGCCGGGGCATTCGGCGCCAGCATCAATATGAACACGGCGACGGCAGGTTCCGCACCACGTTTCCACATCGAACTCTCCGGCGGCAGCTTCGGCACTGCAACCACCTCGGTCTCAGCTTCCACCGGTCTGACAAAAAGCGGAGTCTATGCTTCCGGAGCATTCAGTTTCGGTCGCACCGACGGCTATATCCGCAACGCCTTTGCCAAGGTCATCTCCGGAATGGCGGTGCTCGGCTGGATGGATGAGGACGATTCCGTCCGCCTGACCTACCTCGTCGGCAGCCAGCGCTCCGGACTTACCTGGGACGGCATCTCCTACAACACCTATCTCGTGGACCGCACCTACAACGGGCTGGGCAAATACAAGGATGACGAAGGCAACACCAAGTACTACGACAATGAAACCGACAACTACGTCCAGCATCACGTCCAGTTCAACTACACCCACTCTTTCGACAACGGCATAAGCTGGTCCAACACCCTGAACTACACCCGTGGAGACGGCTATTACGAGCAGTACAAGAAAGATAAGAAGTTCACCAAGTACGGTCTGGACGCCCCTGTTGATGAATCCGGAAACATCATCCAGAAATACTCCGATTTCATCATAGACAAGTCGATGGCGAACAATTACATTGTCTATAACTCCGACCTTATGTACAGGAGCAGCCTGATCGACGTCACCGGAGGTCTGAGCGTTTCCCGCTACAACGGCGACCACTTCGGCAACGTGCTCTGGTGCCGCTATTACGATGGCGAGGATTTCCGCTATCCGGACAAATGGTACTTCAACACCGGAAACAAATACGAGGCGAATGTCTATGTGAGGGGCGAATACAAACCTTTCGACTGCCTCACCACCTATCTCGACCTCCAGTACAGGCACGTGAGCCTCGTGATGAAAGGCGAGGACGACGACTTCTCATCGCTCGACCACAAGGAAAACTGGGACTTCTTCAACCCGAGAGCCGGACTTACTTTCCACAAGAACGGGCACAAGGCATACGTCAGTGCAGCCTGGGGGCACAGGGAGCCTGGCAGGAGCGACATCAAGGAGATAATCATCAACAACAACCTCGGTGCGGCACGTGAGGAACTCCGTCCGGAGAAGATGGCTGACGTGGAAATCGGATATGTATTCTCCAATCCCAAAGTGACTGCCAGTGCCAACCTCTATTTTATGGAGTATTTCGATATGCTGCTCCAGACCGGACGTATCAGCGGCTCAGGTTATGCAATCAAGGAAAACGTGGGCAGGGGTTACAGACGGGGAATTGAACTCGGAGTTTCCTGGCAGCCACTCTCACTCCTGAAAGTGGACGGAAATCTCACCCTGAGCCGCAACAAGCTCAAAAATTTCACAGCCTATATCCCAGAGTACAACAATGCGACAGACTGGGACTTGACCGGAGTGCAATACACCGAGGAGTATTCCAACACCACTATGCTTATGTCTCCTTCAGTGGTCGCAAACGGTCAGGTAAGCGTCACCCCTTTCCGCAATCTCGTAAGCAACTCTCTGAAGACCACCACCCTGACTCTCGGCGGCAAATTCGTGGGCAAGCAGTATTGGGACAACACCCAGAACGCAGACCGCTGCATCCCGTCCTATTTCGTGGCGAATGTAGCCCTCTCCCACCAGTTCGACGTGAAATACGGCATCATAGGTCTGAGCGCCTACATCAACAACGCCCTGAACGCAAAATACTATGCCGACGCCTGGGTGGGCAGGTCCTATCTGAAAGCAGAAGACCAGAAATACCAGGAGGAAGGTCTCTTCCCACAGGCTCCAATCAACTTTATGTTCAAGATAAATTACACATTCTGACACGGTTAGGCTCAAACAATCCCGAGTCTGGAAATCTACGGTTCCGCCACGGCGGAGCCGTTTTTTCGTCTTGCCTTGCGATTTTCTCCCCCATTATCATCTCCGTTAATACATTATTAAGGTATAAGTATTTTCTTTGCATAAAAACATGGTAGTATGGAATGGAAATCACAGATTGCGGCAGCCGCCGGCCTCCTGCTGGCAGGGACGGTCTGTACGGCTCAGACCGAAAAACTCTTCGGATCGGCAGACGGGCTGGTGATGGCTGGTTACCAGGGCTGGTTCAATGCCGAGGGTGACGGAACCGGAATGGGATGGAAGCATTATCAGAAAGGCAGGACTTTCGCGCCTGGCAGTTGCACCATCGACCTCTGGCCCGATGTGTCCGAATACGAGAAAACTTACCCTACTCCATTCACTTTCGAGGACGGAACTCCTGCCGAGGTGTTCAGTTCCCACGACAAATCCACCACGGACCTTCATTTCCGATGGATGCAAGAATATGGGCTGGATGGGGTGTATGTGCAGCGTTTTGTCACCTCCATACGCGGCGGAAAGAACCGGGACAACAAAAACGACATACTTCGGAACTGCCTGGATGCCGCAGAGAAATACGGCAGAGCGATTTGCGTGATGTACGACCTATCCGGTATGAAGCCGGAAGACGTGGAAGTACTCAAGTCAGACTGGATGTTCCTGAAAGATGAGATGAAAGTTACCGATTCCTCCAACTATCTGTGGCACAACGGAAAGCCTTTGGTGGCAGTCTGGGGTGCAGGATTCAATGACAACAGGAAATACTCAAGCCGTGAGGTGGGGGAAATCCTCGATTTCCTGTCCGCACAAGGGTGTTCTCTGCTGCTCGGGGTCCCGGCACACTGGCGCAGTGGAAAAATGGATGCCGTAGCCGACCCGGAACTTTTGGAACTTGTGGAAAAGGTGGACATAGTACAC
>JBJEJT010000212.1:0-12066 GCA_051878255.1 Candidatus Cryptobacteroides sp.
TCTATGGTTTCGGCGGAAACTTCGCCTGGAAAGGCGTGGACTTCAGTTTCTTCTTCCAGGGGCAGGCTGAATGCTACCGCATAATCGGCGGCAACGACTACTTCATCCCGGGTTCCGGTCAGGGCGTCCTCGGAAATGTATATTCCAACTACACCGACTGCT
The DNA here is from genome assembly GCA_051878255.1 of Candidatus Cryptobacteroides sp. GTDB lineage: Bacteria > Bacteroidota > Bacteroidia > Bacteroidales > UBA932 > Cryptobacteroides. The sequence goes on from JBJEJT010000212.1 coordinate 163, forward strand.
GGACCGAGGAAAACCCGTCTCAGGACGTGTTCTGGCCGAGACTTTCCGAGTCCACCAACACCCACAACAGCAAGGCTTCCACCTGGTGGAAAAAGAATATGTCTTTCCTCCGCTGCAAGACCATCGAGTTGGGGTACACCATCCCTCAGAGGCTGACCAAGAACGCCCATATCGAGACCGTGCGTTTCTATGTGAGTGGCAACAACCTCTTCTATTTCTCGGACTTCAAACTTTGGGACCCCGAACTTGACACCACCGACGGTCTGCGCTATCCATCAATGCGTTCAGTTCTGCTCGGAATCAACATCAAGTTCTAAAACCGGAAAATACTATGAAAATGAAAAAAATCACCTGCATATTCCTGACTCTTGCCCTTGCTCTCGGAGCAGTCTCCTGCAACTGGCTTGACAAGGAGTCAGACACCGAACTCACCCTTGAAATGGTCTTCCAGGACAAGACCAGGGTCGAAGGCTGGCTGGGCAATGTATATTCCGGAATCCCGGATACTTATATGGGGCACGGCCGCTACATAGGTCAGGACATTCTCGGGGACGATATGTCCCCTTCCGAAAGGTGGAGACAGTGGAATTGGGACGTGATTCCGTTCATCCTCGGGGAATGGACCCCGTCTTCAAGCTGGGGCGGAAACTATTGGGCATATCTTCCGCAGAGAATCAGGGAAGCCTATGTCTTCATCGAGAACGTGAAAGCACTCCCGGACCAGAACCTCCCGCAGGAGGAAGTGGACTATATGAAAGCAGAGTGCCGTTTCCTTGCCGCATACTACTGGTATCTGCTCACGGACACCTATGGCGCGATACCTTACCGTCCGAACTACATCGCCCCTTCGGACTCGGACCTGGAATCGCTCAAGGTGGGGCAGAGTCCGTATTACGAAATCATAGACGACCTCGACAGGGAGTTCCTCGAAGTTTCCAAACTTCTTCCTGCGACCTATGCTGACGGAAGAAAATACGGCAGGGCGACTTCCATAATGTGTCTTGCAATCAGGGCGAGAATGTTGGTGTTCGCAGCCAGCCCGCTTGTCAATGGCAATTCCGAGTATTCTTCATTCGTGAGCCGTTCCGGCCAGCATCTTTTCAGCCAGACCTACGACCCTGACCGCTGGACCAAGGCGAGACAGGCTTGCAAGGAACTCATAGATGCAGCCGAGGCTGCAGGTCACAAGCTCTATGAGGTGCAGAACTCCGACGGCCGCATCGACCCTTTCGCATCCGTGCAGTATGCGCTGCTTGCAAGGGCTGACCAGGGCAACAAGGAAATTCTTTTCGCCCGTCCGGGAGGCTGTGACTACGAGGACTATGAAAAGCACTGCACTCCTGTGGTCGGAGGCGGCAACGGAGGCTGGGGCGTCACCCAGTCTCTCGTGGACGCTTTCTTTATGGAGAACGGTCTTCCTATTACCGACGCTTCTTCCGGATATGTGGAGACGGGTTTCTCCACATCTGACGAACAGCGCGGCTACGATTGGGAAAGCAGTTACAATGACGATAAAGTCACCGCTGCCGGTACCTACAATATGTACTGCCACCGTGAGCCCCGCTTCTATGTGACGGTAAGTTTCAACAATGCCTGGTTCTGCAGCGAGAAACGCCGTTACGACTTCTTTATGAACGGATTGGACAATCCCCACACCCACGATGCCCCGCAGAACGGTTACCTGCTCCGCAAGAAAGTCTCTCCCGAGAGCATAATCATAGAGAGCAACATCAAATACCGTCCGGGCATAATCTGCCGTCTGGCGGAAGCTTATCTCAACTATGCCGAGACACTTGTCGAATGTGGCGATTGTACCCAGGAAGTCCTGGACTATGTGAATAAAATCCGCAAACGTGCGGGAGTGCGCCAATACACTTTCGGTTCCTCGGATGAAAACTATATCCACGTGGATGCCGACCAGGCTGCCCTCCGCAACATAATCAGGATGGAGAGACGGGTGGAACTCTGCTGCGAGGGTCTGCGCTACAATGACCTCCGCCGTTGGAAAGAGGCTGAGAATGTGCTCAACGGGGCTTTCTACGGAATGAATTACAATGGAGCCGACGCTGCCACATTCTACAAGCGCACCCAATACCAGACGAGGGTTTACAACAAGTCCTACTATTGGTTCCCTATACACCAGACCGAACTTGACAAGAACGAGAATCTAGTTCAGAATCCATATTGGGTAGATTAACTTTAACGAATACCGTAATGAAGAACATCATATCAAAATCTGCACTTTTCGTTGCAATGCTCTCCCTCCTGCTTTCCTGTGAGAAGTCAGTGAGGACCGAGCTTCCGTCTCCTGAGGACCAGATGAATCTGAATGTCTCGAAAGAGTCCGTTGAGATCTCTTTCTTCTCAGATGAGCAGACGGCGGTGTCATTCTCTTGGGACGAAAGCGGCTATGCTGCCCAGGGACGGCCTGTGCGCTATGCTTTCAAGATGGACATTTCCGGCAACAATTTCGAGACCTCCATCCCGAAAATCGACGTGACGGGTGTCAATACGATTTCATTCTCTCCTTCGCAGCTCAAAGGCTTTCTCGATGACTGGAAAATCCAGGACGGGACGAGGGTAATGGTGGAGGCAGAGGTGATAGCGACTCTTGTCGAGACTGAATCCATTGAGAATCAGAAATATGAGAAGCCGGAGGTTTCAAAGGTCACTTTCGACCTGCTCTGTGTTGAAGAAGACATACAGATTGTGGCTGGAGGCTCCACTTATTCTTTCGTGAACAATATGACTTTTGTCGTGGTGGACGATGTCTCCAACGTGAAATGTGTGTCCGGCTCATCTTCCATCAATGTTTCGATACCGTCAAAGGGACTGTGGTACTTTGGACTGGATTATGAGAATCGGAAGATCAACTATTCCCGACCTGAGATTTGGATGCTCGGAGACGCCGATGCCAACGGGTGGTGGCTCAGCGGTATGCCGGAAATGGTTTCCTCGGATGAAAGCGGCAAAATCAAGAAGTGGAACGGAATCCTCTTCCCGGGGACTATGAAATTCCCTCTCACTTTCGGTGGGGACGATTACTCCCGTCCATACCTTATGCCTATGGGAGAGAATGCTCCGCTTTCAAATGCCGGCATACAGTTGTTGCCGTCAGGTTATCCGGACTACAAATGGGAAGTCAAGGAAGAGGATGCAGGAGAGTACAACGTCACTCTGGATATCGAGAATATGACCATCAGTTTCGAGAAAATCTGCTCTGCCCTCCCATATCGCGAAATCTGGATTTGCGGAAGTGCGACCTCTGCCGGGTGGGAGGCAAATCCTTTCCCTCTGAAACTGAATTATGACAGGGCTGAAAAGGTGTTTGTATTTGATGGTCATCTCACGCCGGGAGAATTCAAATTCCCTCTCAGAGAACGTACATTTGAGATACCTTTCCTTATGCCTACAGCCTATGGAGATGATGGTTTGATTCCGCTTACTTTCTATGAAGGCAACCACGGCTTTGAAGTGGTGGAAAGCGGAGGCTACGACCATAAATGGAAAATCGAAGACTGGGAGGAAGGGGATTACGTCATAAAACTGGATACGAGAACTAAAAAATTAACTTCCTACAAAAAATAATGGCTATGTCTTTTACTCATATTTTCGTGGCTGCGGCAGTGCTGCTTGCAGCTGCTTCCTCCTGTGCAAAGGACAAGAAGCCTGCCTGGACTCCCAATGATTCCAAAGGCGGAAGCACAGAGGAGGTCCAGGTGGATGGCAAAATCCACACCTATGCACCGAAACTCTATTATTCAATCTATGAATACTGCCGTGAAGCGGAAAAGAATACGGATGTGAAAATCGATATGACCGAATCCGAGTGGCAGAGAGTGATTGACTGGGTCGCTGAGAATCTCAAGCCTTATGGCTACGATATGATTGTCACTGACGGATTTATGTCGATGTGGTCTGACAATTCCGAAGAGTCCAAGGGCTATATGACCCACTATGGCGAGAACAAGCTTACCCGTCTCGTGGAGATGTGCGCAGCCAAGGGGCTCAAACTCGGGGTCTATGACAATCCGCTTTGGATTCACGGTGATGACAGTTATTATGTCGAGGGAACGGGAACAAAGTTCGGCGACCTCAAATACAACAGTTCGGACAAGGTGGGGAAGCCTGAAAGCACGGATTCGTTTCCGTGGGCTGTACCGAGCCACAAGGGCTGCAAGGAGTTTATAGACGGTTTCTTCAAATACTACAAGAGCATAGGAGTGGACTATGTACGTATGGACTTTATGTGCCTGTTTGAAACCGGAGACGGAGCGGGAGGTATGCCTAACAAATGCTATGGCAGGGATGAGTACAGACTGGCTCTCGACTACATCTGCGAGTCTGCACAAAGGCACGGGGTCTTCACTTCCATCGTTATGCCAAACCTCACGAACTGCGGCGAACTGGAACTGCAGAAGGTAAACGAGTTCCGTTTCAGCGCCGACACTTTCGATGGTGGCTGGGGACACGTTTCCAGTTGGAACTGGGGAGAAATCAACGGTTGGGACAAGGTTAATGGAAGTTGGCCGAGCTGTCACAATATCTTCGAGGGTTTTGTATTCTGGTCTCAGTTCACGGGACTTGACACCGCAATGCCCGACGGGGACTTCATCAGGCTCAATACTCTCAATGATGAAGAGTGTATGACCGAGATTTCCATAGACATAGTTGCCGGCGCCGGCCTGAAGCCTACCGACCGTCCGGAAATGATAGGGGACAAACTCAAATATCTCCAGAACGAGAAAGTGCTCGACATATTGAAGCAGCATTGTATCTGCAAGCCTTTGTCGCTGGATATCAATGATGTGAAATCCCAAATCTGGCACGGTGTGATGCCGGATGGGGACCATATCGTGGCTTATTTCAACAGGGGTGACGAGTGGGAGGAGAGGAAGGCATCCTTTGCAGAATTGGGAATCAATGCCGAGACTGTGGAAGTGCACAATCTGTGGTGGGAGTATCTCAACAATACGGATGAATCTGACGGAATCAAAAGCGAGAGTGAATTTGCATTCTGGATTCCGGCTCACGGAGTGAAACTGATGAGATTGAAATTGAGGTAGTCAGTGTTTTCAGCACCCCTGGCAGGTTTGTACGTTACCTTATATAATCAGGGGTGTTTTCCTTTTTCAATATATTGATTGTCAGGCTTTTATTTGATTTTTTATTTTGTTTTTCGGATTCTGCATATTGCTTTGCAGTTCTGCGCTTTCTAAATTTGCGCGATTTTGAAACAGATAATAATAACCATTTAATTTTCATATGATTATGGTAAAAAATCAGTTTTATGATTCTCCACGGCTCCGGACTTTCAGTTGCCCGGTGGAGGCGGCTGTGGCTTTGAGCCAGACCACTCAGAAGAACAGCTTCTATGAAATCAACTATGGTGGTCAAGATGATGAATTCGCTTAATCCTTTGTGCACTATGAAAACAAACAAACTTATTGCAGCAGCGTTGCTGCCACTTCTGTTCTCTTGCGCTAAGGAGAACATTGAACCGTCCAATACAACGGAGTCTAAAGGCGATTATATAACAGTTAATCTGGTTCCTGGGGATGATGCTGTCACCAGGGCAACCTTTGATGATGATAAAGGAATTACTTGGACTGAGGGAGACTACTATGCTGGTATCGTAAATGCAAGTGACAATATCGAGTCTCAAGCATTGGATAACGTGTATGAGTGGAATGGTAACATGCAGGCATCGTTTAAGTTCAAGAAGGCAGACTTGTCAGAAGAATCTGGACGGTATATCTTGTATTATCCATATCATTTTTATGCTGCATATTCTGACGGTTCATATAAAATACCGCAGTATGTTGGAGCAGTCCAAAAGAGTGGAATTGGTTTGTCATCAGAAAGTTTAGCAGTTATTAGCAAGGAAGCGATAACACTTACTCCATATGAACAGACTGAATTTGACAATAATGGTGCTGACGTTAGTTTCAAGGTTGTCGGTTCGTACATTAGACTTCTTGTTTATGGAGGAGATAAAGAGGGTGAACAAATTGATTACATCAGGATTCATGACCTTAAAGGTGAAAATTGGGTTGCAGGAACATATTATGTATCCGTCTCTGTTGATGAAGAAAATAATTCAACAATCCAGTTGGGAGATGGTTATGGTGATTTGTGTAATGAAATCATTTTGAATTTTGATGAAAAGCCAGAGACTAAAATTGAAAGGGAGGCGGCAAAGGGAATCTATGCTCAGGTGCGTTCTGGTAAGCATCAGCTTGCTTATGAGATTCATACAAAGGTAGGAGATACGAAGTATGCATATATTTTCAAATCCTCCCAAGAAACTGATTTCGCTTTCGGCTCAATCAAGGATATTCCTTTAAATATTGCAAAGGCAACTGCAACTATTGAAGATTTACCTGAGGAGCTTTATATCGTGGGTAATGTGTCATTTGTCGGATGGAATCATAGCTACGCCATCAAAATGGATAAAAATGGGTATATCTTTAAAAAAGATGTATATTTGAATACCAGAGTGAAGACAGATGGCGCTTATTCAGACGCTGAGGGTTTCAAATTCCTTCTTCAGAATACCAGCTTTGAACCAGCTTATGTAAATGGGGGCGATAACACGCTTGCTTATTACAATGGAGATGATGCAGATAAAGATATTAAGTTTAAAGTGGATAAATCCGGTTATTATACCGTTACAGCTGATTTCTCAACAGGAAAGGTTACCTGCACCCCTGCGGCTCCTGAGCAATTCTATATTTGGGGTTCTGCTACCAAAGCTGAATGGAATTCTGAAAATGCTATTTCACTTGACCGGGATGAAAATGACAATTTCGTCTTTACAAAGAAAGGTATCGAGTTAAAGAAAGGTGAATATAAATTCTTCTCTGACAATCATGAGATGACTGCGTATGTCAATGACGGCAATGGCTATCTTGTATTCTATGATTCTCCTTCTGATACTGATGAAGATAGAAAATTCCAAATAGCGTATGAAGGTACTTATGACTTGACTGTAAATCTGAGAGATAATACTGTTAAGTGTATTCTTACAACTATTCCGCAAGCCAGAACAAAGACTGGACAATGGACAAATATGGATAAAACTGATGAACCTGGAGTCTTCATTGCTAAGGCAAGGTGGATTGCGTCAGGAGATAATAATCACGATATTCAGATTAAATGCGGTGACTCACAATATGTAAATTCTGGAGATTATGAGATGATTACGTTTGAATCACGCGAAAAAAGTTTGGACGGTATAGTTGTTAAAGACGTTAAAGCTAATGATAATTCAGAGTATTCGTGGTGGATTCATAATGATTGGTGTAAAGTCAGGTATGATATAATATTTGATTCCAATAAAAATACTGTGACATTCAAATATGTACCGGGAAAAGTATTCTGGCTTGTCGGACATGTGAATAATTGGACAGTCAAAGATGAATCTTACAAGGCAGAAGTTGGAGACAACGGCATTGCAAGCTGGGAATTGAATGCTCCAGGACCGTATTACTCTGATGGAAGTACCGAAATTTATGGTACTGATATAAAGATTTGCGGTGAGTCTCTTTATGAAAATGTGTGGGATTCAGGTGGTGAATGGTACTATTCCAGTGGAAAAGACTCTAATAATATAGATGTTAGTGCTGGTGGTACATTTGGTGTTGAACCATTTAACAGTGACTATAAATGGTATCTTTTATATGGCTCATATCATATCGAGTTTAATACTCACACATTCGAGCTTACGGTTGAAAAGAAGAATTAAACAATAATTAATAAGATGACTTTTTGAATCAGCTTAGTCATCTATGGAGGAGGGGACGGCAGGTCAGACTTGCCGTCCCCTCTGTTTTTTGTCGTGGAGACACCCGGTCAAACCGGCTGTGACGCCCCACCGTCATTCCCGGTTTGACGGCAATCCCACAACCACGGACTTTCATCTTGCGTTTCTGAAAATAGTTGATTATTTTTGCACCATTGACGGACAACGATTTGCAACCAATAAACACTACATTTATGAAGAAATCATTTGCAATGCTTGCAGCAGCCCTGTTGCTGTTGCCGCTTTTTTCCTGCACCAAGGAAAACCAGTTGACTGTTGAAAAACTTTGGGTTGCATCTGCAGCAGAAAATGCAGATGTTAAGATGGGTGACATTAAGGCCGAATACTATGTCCTTGATTTATCGGATCCCGGAAAGTGCAAATTGGGAATTGTGATGACTCAGGAGATGGCCGAAGGGTTCAACAAAACATATGAACAGGAAATTGCCAAGGCAAACGACATCTTCGTTTCCGAGATTTGGGATGTGACAGTCTCCGCCTCAGGAAAAACTTCCGGCAGCATCTCTATGAAGGTTGACGACAACACGCAGACACTTTCATATTCCAAGATGACAAGAACCTTCGTGGAAATGACATCCAAAGACGATGACGGTGAAACCATAACAGTGAAACTGTACACTCCGAAATCCCTCGGTCTGAAACTCGGTGACTTCATTGCCATACCGGATTCATCCGTCGAACTGTAACTTTCCGTTTCCAAAGCGCATTCTTTGAATCGTTACGAATTGCGGATGGCAGGGTGGCTCATAGCTGCCCTGCCACCGTGTTTGGGGAGTCAAATGCCTTGACGATGCGTGTGACCAGCGGGTGACGCACGATGTCCGCATTCGTAAACTCGATGGCAGCTATTCCGGGTATGCCTTTGAGCAGGTTCATTCCCCGGATCAGACCGCTGTCATTACGGTTGGGAAGGTCAATCTGCGTGGCATCGCCGGTCACAATGAACTTGGCATCCCGCCCCATTCTCGTAAGGAACATCTTGAGTTGTCCCAGGTTTGTGTTCTGGGCTTCGTCAAGGATTACGCAGGCACGGTCCAGGGTCCGTCCCCTCATATAAGCCAGGGGTGCAATCTGGATGGTCCCGTCAGCGATGAACTCCTGCAGTTTCCTGGGCGGGATCATATCCCCAAGCGCATCGTAAAGCGGCTGGAGATAAGGGTCCAGCTTGTCCTTGAGGTCTCCCGGAAGAAATCCAAGTCTCTCCCCAGCCTCCACCGCAGGTCTCGTCAGGATAATCCTTTTTACTTCGCGCAACTTCAAAGCCCTCACAGCCAATGCTATGGCAACATAGGTCTTGCCTGTACCCGCAGGTCCGACGGCAAAGGTCAGGTCATTCTCGAAATATGCCCGGACCATTCTCTCCTGAGTGGCGTTCCTCGCCTTGACAGGCTTTCCCTCGTTGTTGTGTACAATTACCTGGGTCCCGTCGGCAAAAGCCTGTTCCCGGCTCAGCCCCTCGTCGAACATTTCCTCGACATCGTAGCGGTTCAGGCTCCGCTTGTTCATCCTTTTCTCGACCAGCTGCCCCAGCTTGGCACTGAACTGCAGAATGTCATCCTCCTGCCCCTCCAGAAGAAGTTCGTTACCCCTCGCAACAACCTTCAGCCCGGGGAACCGTCCGCACATAATCTCCAGCAGCCTGTTCGCAGGACCGTAAATCTCAACAGGGTCAATCGCTTCAAGGGTAATTTTCTTCTTCATTATCTCTTCCGTTTCTTCGTAGTGGGATCCGTTGCCGGAGCCACTTCCACAAGTTCAATGTTTTCGTTGTTGAGCCGGATTGTCAGCCATTTGTGGAATTTCTCCTTTTCCACATCGCCCATTGCCGCATTGGTGTGGACGATGACGGTCAGTCCCTTTGCCACATTCAGACTGTCGGTCCTGACGCTGGCTCCGTCCCCGATGCTGATTTTCTCTATCTCAGGCCAGGAGTTCACGGCTTCGCGTGCCACCTGGGTGTATGGGATCTCGGTTCTCCGTATGAGTTCAAGTTCCGACTCAAGCCGCTTGATTTCCGTGTCCCTGCGGTTGATTTCGCTGTCGGTGCGGGAGTAGATGCCCTGAATCAGTTCCCTTTCCACTTTCCCCTGTCCGTTGGTGTGCTCGTTTATTATCAGCTGCCCGTTCTTCAGCCCTGCCGAGAGCGCATTCTCGTAGAGTTTGCTTCTCTGGGAGGCTGTCAGTTCTTCCCCGCTGATGAAAATCTCCAGCCGTCCTCCGTCCTCGTGGCTGATGCTGTAGTCGTAGATTATGGAGTTGCCGAGGTTCCTGTTCTCTTTCACGAAGCCGTTTGCCTTGTCCTGGAAATTGTTGTTCTGGATCATCGTGACAGCCGACCAGATGCTCGGGACGATGAAAATCAACATAAAGATTGTCAGGAGCCATTTGGTCTTCTTCTCAGCCTTGGCATCGCTGAAATCCTTGGCACGGAAGTGCAGGAGTTTCGTTGCCACGTAGGTTGCGAGGGCGATGAACACGCAGTTGATGAAGAAGAGGTACAATGCCCCGAAAAGATAGTGCATATTCCCGTTTGCGAGTCCGTAGCCGGCAGTGCACATCGGAGGCATCAGGGCAGTCGCAATCGCGACCCCGGAGAATACGGTCCCCTTTTCTTTGCGGCACTGTTCAAAAATGCCCGCGCTTCCGCCGAACAGGGCGATCAGGACATCATAGATTGTCGGGTTGGTGCGAGCCAGGAGTTCGGTCGGGTTGCTCAGGTTGAGCGGGGTGATCAGGAAATAGATGCAGGATGCCAGGAGGGAGATGAGCATCATCGTGAGCAGGTTCTTGCCTGCCTCCTTCAAGAGGTCTATGTCGTTGATGCCCAAAGCCATTCCTATGCCGAATATAGGGCCCATAAGCGGGGAGATGAGCATCGCGCCGATGATGACCGGGATGGAGTTGATGTTCAAGCCTATGGAGGCTATGAGGATGGAAAAGCAGAGAATCCAGGCGTTTGGCCCCCTGAAATAGATGTTGGACCTGATGGATTGTTCTGCCGCTGCAGTGTCTATGTGGCCGGAGAGGTTCACTATGCCTTTGAGGTAACTTCCGACGTTGCTGAAAAATTTCATTTTGTCTTAATGTCTATTCTTGGACTGCAAAGATATGATTTTTTCTTATTAACTTTGCAGATTGCGTTTGAAATGTTAGAATTGCGAACCTGGATTTATGAAGAGAACCGTATTGATATTTCTTGCACTCTGTTCACTGATGCTCTGCAGCTGCGATTTCTTCCGTGGTCTGGCAGGCCGTCCCCTGAGTGCGGACATCGAGGCAAAGCGGGAGAAGATTGAGCTGATGCTCAGGCAGAAAGAGCAGCAGCGTCTGGATTCCCTCGCCCGGATACGCAGTTTTGAAACGGACTCCCTGGCTGCGGTGGCGAAACTTGCGGAACTGTCTGCCGTCATTCTCGAGGCAGGTAGTCTCGGAGGTCTCGTGGAGCAGGCTGAATCCGGCTACTGCGTGGTCGTGGGGTCTTTCAAGAACGGTTCCAATGCGGTGAGACTTGCGGAGAAACTGAGTGGGAACTACGATGCCAAGGTCAGGGCTTTCAACAACGGGATGTTTGCGGTCACGCTCTGTGATTGCAGGAGCATAGTGCCGCTGGCAGGGGCTTACGAAAAGATATTGAACGAAAAATTCTGTCCTACAGATGTCTGGATTCTCAAAAATTAGCCTTTTGGCAGCCATCGTCGCAGCTGTAGTCAGCCTCGACGCATCGGCACAATTCCGCACTTCCGTCTCCTACGATGAACTGTACGACAGCGATACGGTGTCTTCCCTGCGTTCTCACGTGCGCAATCTCAGCGCCGAGTCCCTCGAGGGCCGTCCAGCCGGTTCGGAGGGGGAGGCTGAAGCCGCATCCTATATGGAAAGGATGCTCCGGGAATACGGCATCGACGTGCTGGAATTTGCTTCCGGCAACAGTTTCGGGATAAGTTCGGGTGCCGACACCCTCACTTCCTGCAACGTGGTGGGGTTCATCCAGGGCAGTGACCCGAAACTCGCATCCCGCTACATCGTCGTGGGAGCCAGGATGGACAATCGCGCCCCGGACACCTACACCGTGGATGGCA
>JBJEJT010000213.1:0-2909 GCA_051878255.1 Candidatus Cryptobacteroides sp.
GCACGCAAGGGAGGCGAACTTGGAATGGCGTCCAAGACTGTCTTCTGGACTGAGTTCTCGGATGCCGCTATGGCGCTCAAGCCTCATATGGTATCGCAGATTGTCGAGACCCCGGACGGTTTCCATATCATCGAAGTTCTTGAGAAAAAGGGAGATATGTTCAATGCACGCCATATCCTCCTGAAACCGGAATACACTTCCGAAGACCGCGACAAGGCTTTCGGGACCCTCGACAGCCTGCGCAACGAAATCAATGCCGGCAATCTTTCTTTCCAGATGGCTGCCCGTTTCTTCTCCCAGGACCCTGCCACACGTACCAACGGAGGGCAGATGTCCGACCCTAACACCGGGTCCTCCTATTTCGAGAAAGACCAGCTCAAACCTGCGGACTATATGGCGATCTCGGCACTCAAGGAGGGCGAGATTTCAGAACCTGTGGAGTCCCAGGACAATGAGGGGCGTGGCAATCTGGTCTATAAGATAATCCGTGTGGACAAGATTCTGCCTGCCCACCCTGCCACTTTCGAGGACGACTACGACTTGATGCAGAATGCAGCCAAGGACAAACTTTCCCGTGAAGCGATAGACAACTTCATCGAAGAGAAGATAGAATCGACATACATTTCCATAGATCCTCTTTTCGCAGACTGCGAATTCAGCCACAAGGGACTTTCCGAAAAAGTGGTTCGATGATATGAATCTCAATCGTCTGTTCTCCCGTTTCCTGCTCCCGGCGGTGCTGTTTTGCTCCGTCGGGCTGTCCGTATCGGCACAGCAGGAGGACAGGGACAGTCTCGTGGTCCTGATAAGTGCCAAATCCGCCCAGGCTGTCGTGAGGGACGGAGATTCTTTCAGAAAGGTGACTGGTCCTGCCAGGTTTTTCCATAACAACACCTATCTTCTCTGCGACACCGCTTTCTGGAATGTGGACAACAACTACATCGATGCCATAGGCAATGTGCAGATCATACAGGACGAGACAATTCTTACCGGGGACAAGCTTACCTATCTCATAGACAAGGACCTCGCCCAGTTCAGGGGGTCCGTCGTCCAACTTCTCGACAAGGACGACAACACCTTGAGAACCGGCAACCTGGACTACAACACCAAGGATTCCGTGGCTGTCTTCCGGGACGGTGGCTCTATGCGGGACAAGGACGGGCAGATTATCGAGAGTATGGAGGGAACCTACGATTCGAGAATCAAGCTTTTCAGTTTCAGGGACAATGTCAATATGTTCTCCGACACCATTTTCGTCAAGACATCGTCCCTGGATTACGATTCCGAGACCTCCTTTGCCACTTTCGGCAAGGGTACGGATATGTGGAACAAGGAAAATATGCTCTCATCCGATGCCGGATGGTATGACAGGTCCAGGGAGATTTTCCTTTTCAACCGCGACGTCCACCTGATGACCGACACCCAGGAAGCCTGGTGCGACTCCGTCTATTACTACCGGGCTGTGAACGATGTGACTATGCTCGGAAATGTCCAGGTGATAGACACCACGAAGAACATTTCGGCAGTTGCCGGTCGTATGGACTACTGCGACAGCCTGTCCAGGCTGAAAATGCGGCGCAAACCGGCTTTCATAGCTGCCACAACCAGCGCTGAGGGGGTTCAGGACACGGTTTATGTGGCAGCCGGGCAGATAGACTACTGGACGAAGATGATGTTCAGGGTCGATTCCGCAGAGGTGGCAGTCGCCAGGGAAAGGGTGAAGTCGCTGGATACGGATCCTGTCGGGACATACAGGCGCAAGGCTGCGGCGGAGGCTGCAAAGGCAGCGGATGAGGCTGCTCGGGAAAATGATGCCAACTATGCCGCGAAGAAGAATGCCGAGGCGATACGGGCAGCCCGGAAAGACGGGGCGAAGAAAGAATCGCTGCCTGTGCAAAAGGATTCCCTTTCACAACGGGCTGATCCTGCAGTGACCCGTAAAGATTCATTGGCTGCCCGGACAGACTCGTTGTCTGTACATACCGATTCCTTGGCTGCACAAAGGGAGCCGCTGCCCTCTCGGACTGATTCCCTCGCCGTGTCGTCGGATTCGCTGACGGTTAAGGCGGACACCGTTGTCCAGCCCCCGGCGGTGGACTCCACAAAGATAGGTTTCCTCACAGCCCTGAAGAATGTCAGGATGTACCGCAGCGATGCCCGGATAGTCTGTGACTCACTGGATTATTGTGACCTGGACTCCCTTGCGAGGCTCTATCGCGAGCCTATTGTCTGGCAGGAGGGCACCCGGCAGTATGCCGCCGACAGCATCTATGTGGTGGTGCGGAACAATTCTATGGACAGGGCAAGCCTTATGTCCAACGCATTCATCACCATCCAGGAGGACAGGGAGCATTTCGACCAGATAAAGTCTGCCGAGATGATGGCGTATTTTGACGCCCAGGGACAGTTGAGCCGTTTCGATGCCCTCGGAGGTGTGCAGGCGATGTTTTTCATCAAGGAGGAAGATGTCCTTGCCACCGTCAATAAAGCCGATTCAAAGATGCTCACCGCTGTATTCAAAAATGGTGAAATCCAGCGTGTGTTCTATTTTGATTCAGCGAAGAATGACGGTTATCCTCTGGTGCAGATGAAGAAGGATGAGCGTTTCCTGAAAGGCTTCAACTGGCAGCCGGAGCGTTGTCCGAAAGACCGCTATGACGTCACGGATGCCGGATACCGCAATCCCGAGAGGGAGATTTTCCGCTTGAAACCGCGTGCCAGGTTCCCCCACACCAACAAGTATTTCCCAGGGTATATGAAGAAAATCTACGGCGAGATTTCTTTCCGCGATTCTCTGGCAAGGGTCCGTGCCGAACAGCAGCGCATATTGAATGAGAAACGTCTCGCTGCCGACCCCCTCGCCACAGTCGCAGATACCCTCTCCGCCGTCCCTGACACTTCCGCTGCCA
>JBJEJT010000214.1:0-2908 GCA_051878255.1 Candidatus Cryptobacteroides sp.
GCAGATGCAAGGCGTGGGAAGAGTGATGCTCGACAATGAGAAAGCCGGCAGGGAGGCAACTCTCCATCTGGTCGAGAATGGCTTCAAGAAGATAGAGCTCGTCCATTACGACACCGACATCCCCACCATCATCTGTCGTGCGCAGGGCTATGCCAAGGCTATGGATGAGAATGGCTTGGGGAAATATACCGGGGTCAATGTGATCAAGTATTCTATGATAAAGGAAGAGATGCTCGATTACCTGAGGGATGCCCACAAAAGAGGGGTCGAGGCGATTATCTTCCCATCCAACATAGTGACAGTCAATGGCATCGCAGCCATAAACAAGTTGGGCTACACCATTCCTGACGACTTCGCCGTCGTGGGTTTTGACCAGATGGGTACTGCCGACGTATATAAGCCCCAGCTCACTTATGTCTATCAGCCCACCGACACCGTGGCAAGATACTCTTTCGAGATGCTTAGCTCGATGATAATGGGGGGGGGGAACCTATCCGCTTAACAAAATAATAGCTCCGGAGTTCAAACCGGGCTTGTCATCCTCGCCGTCCGCCAGCGTAAAGAGCGACTCTATCCTGCTTTCCGGCTCATCTTTCGACGATAAGGGCGGTTGGATTTCCGACCCTCAGTTTATGGAGACTATGGGTTCCAGCTGTCTGCTTGCCCACGGTCTGGGAAAGCCTGTGATGGACGCCTCGACATCATTCTATTGCGGAAAGGAGGGAGATTACCGTATCAGTGTCAGGACCAGGAACTGGGTCGCATACTGGTCTGATGCGGCAGCTCCGGGGATATTCAGGATCAGCATCGACGGTCAGACTTTGGACAGTGTGTTCGGGGACGGGAAACCGGAATGGCACTGGCAGAACGGACCGTCCGTGCATCTGGCCAAGGGCAACCACAGGATATCCGTCCACGATTTGACCGGCTTTGAAGCCCGTTTCGATTCTATTCTGCTTTCCCTCTCCGACGGAGTGCCTGTGGAGGACATCTCCACGCTGAGGACCCGGCTTCTCGACATCCCTGCCATCCCTGACGACAGGGGAAATTACGACTTCGTCGTCGTGGGAGGCGGAGTTTCGGGTATGTGTGCGGCAATCTCCGCAGCCCGGCTCGGACTGAGGGTGGCATTGGTGCAGGACCGCAAGGTCCTGGGAGGGAACAACTCATCGGAAGTGCGTGTGGGACTTGGCGGACGGATCAACATAGGGGAATACCCGTCCCTGGGCTACCTGCTCAATGAATTCGCCCCGTCCCGCAAAGGCAATGCGAGGACTGCCGACATATATGAGGACGACAAGAAGATGATGGCAGTCCTCAAGGAAAAGAACATTGCGCTGTTCCTCGGCTACAAGGTGACCTCCGTCGAGAAAAAGGATTCTTCCAACATCGCTTCGGTCATCGCAACGAATGTGGATGACTACCGTACCATAAAGATAGCGGGCAGGTTCTTCGCCGACTGCACGGGGGATGCCTCCCTCGGTGTCCTGGCAGGGGCAGAGTGGACTATGGGCAGGGAGGCAAGTTCCGCCTACGGAGAACCGTCTGCCCCGGAAATCGCCGACGGCATCACCCTGGGAGCCTCTGTCCAGTGGTATTCCGAGGAAGAGGACACCGACGTCCCGTTCCCGGACATAGACTGGGGAATACCAATCGACGAGGACACGGTGCAGAAAGTCAGGAGGGGACAATGGTATTGGGAAGTCGGGATGAATGACGACCAGATATGCGATGCCGAGAAAATCCGGGATTACGGTATGCTGGTGGCTTATTCCAACTGGTCTTACATAAAGAACCATTCCTCGTTCCGGGATGAGTATGCGAAGTCTTCGCTGAAGTGGCTGTCCTATTATGCCGGGAAGCGCGAAAGCCGGAGGCTGATAGGGGACTATGTCCTGAACGAAGTGGACCTGAGGAAATTCCGGAAATACGAGGATGGCTGCGTGAGCACCTCCTGGTACATAGACAACCACGTCCCCGACCCGGACAATGCCGCACGCTTCAAGGACCCGTGGCTGAGCAAGGGCTGTCTCACCCCGCTGGATTTCTATCCCATCCCTTTCAGATGCTTCTACAGCAGAAACATCCACAATATGTTTATGGCAGGCAGGGACATATCGGTGAGCCATATTGCCCTGGGGACCACGAGGGTGATGAGGACCTGTGCGATGATGGGCGAGGTCGTGGGGATGGCTTGTGCCGTATGTGTTGAAAACGGGATAGAGCCGAGGCAAATCTGGCCATCCAATTTCGACAAGCTCAAGATATTGCTCAATAAGGGAGTAGGAGACCCGAACAAGCCTTATACACAGATATATACATTGATTGACACCACCGCTGCAAGAAGTGAGGACTGCTGATATGGAAATAATAGACTGGATAATAATTGCCCTTTTCCTGATCGTGCTGACATCAATCGGCTTCTTCTTTTCCAAAAAGAACAGGAGCGTCGATGATTATTTTACAGCCGGAAGGTCTATGCCCGGCTGGCTCGTGGCTTTGGCTGCGACCGGCACCTCAATCAGCGCAGGCACATTCGTCGGCTCCCCGGAACTGGGCTTCAATACCAACCTGACCTACATAATGAGTTGCGTCGGTGCCGTCATAGGCGGTTGCTTCGTGGCGTGGCTGGTCCTGCCGAAACTGTACGGCTCCGGAACGATAACCATTTACGGATACATAGGGAACCGCTTCGGAGGGACGGCAAAGAAAGCGACCAGCATTATGTTCCTCCTGGGACAGCTCTTCACATCCGGTTCCCGTCTGTTCATCGCTGCCATCGCAATCTCCGTAATCTGCTTCGGGTGCATAGATTTCAGGTTCATCGTCTATTCCATAATAATACTCGGCATCATCAGTACGGTCTATACTATGGCAGGGGGAATCAAGGGGCTGATTTACATCGACT
>JBJEJT010000215.1:0-2908 GCA_051878255.1 Candidatus Cryptobacteroides sp.
GGGCGTTGCATATCACCCCTATCCTGCAAAACTGTCCGACCCGAAGTTCTGGACCACTGATGCGCTGGATTACACGAAGGCAACTTACAAGGACAACAGCCCTTATGTCACGTTCAAGAATCCTGAGGTAATCAATAAATGGATTACTGACTCCAGGAACTATTATATGGGCACCGAGAAGCGCCTTCTGGTCTTTTCGGAGCAGGGTTCAAATTCCCCTTCTTATGAAGCCTGGGATTTGGGAAATCAGGCGGCAGGGGCAGCCTGGTTCTGGAAAAAGTGCGCGAAACTTGACGGAATCGATGCCGTCCAATGGCACGCCTGGTGTGACAACAAGCAGGAATTCGGTCTCAAGATCGGCTTGAGGGACTACGACTTCAACAAAAAACCGGTTTTCTCCCTTTGGGCCGCCGCAGGTACGGAAAACGAGGATAAGGTTTTCAGCAAATACCTCAGTTACATAGGTGTGAAGAGCTGGGATGACATTTTCTATGGAGAGGGAAGCGATACTCCATCAGAGGAAGAGCCGGAGATTATAACCATTGAAGCACAACATTTTGCACTTTCCGGCACAGCATCACCTATCGGATCCGAAACCATAGCAGACTGGATGGCTTTCAATGTTGCCCGCACAGGTGAATCCCAGACTTTCGAGTACAAAGGCTGGCTCAATGCCGGAAACCTGTTTGCCTTTGCCAATAACACAGGTACTGCCGATTACGCTTTCTGTCCATCAACGGACGGGGAGACTGTTACAAAGTCCGGTTTCTCATCCAAGCTTGCCGTGATAAAGGACGGAGGGGCGAATCCTTCATCATATCCAAAGTGGAATGTTCAGGACAGCGGCTATTGGCATATTGTTTTCAATGCTGCCGGGCAGTCAATTACCGCCGAGTATCTCGGTGGCCTCCCGTCTGCCGGCTCTGCATTCCCTGTCAATGGATTGTATATGAACATAAAGTTCAATGACAGCGCTGATTTCGGTATCAGAAAGGACCAGATGATTCAGATGGAAGAAGTCCAAAGTGGTGTTTACCGTGCCCAGGTCAGTGTGCCTTCCAATAAATCCTATGGACAGGTGAGGTTCCAGTTCGACTTCGGTGGCCATACCTTGCCTGTAATACGTCCTTCGTCTTCCGGCAAGACCACTATTGCCGAAAGTGACGGCGGAATGGACAAAACCGGTTTTGCCTTTGACTTGCAGACACCTTCCGGAGCAGGGGCAGAATATTTCTGGCTGCACTCGGACACTCCGGGACACAGCTATTATATAACTGTGGATTTGAACGACTGGACAATCCGGGCCAACCTTCCTCCAGTTGAAACGTCTGCCGTGAGACTTTCCGGGCCTGGAGTTGAAGAAGCCGGTGGCTGGGGCAAATTCGTGAATATGGAGGCAACCGATGATCCGTACGTTTTCAGTCTCGACTGCACATTTGTAAGCGGCGGTTCAAATATGTTCACTGTTTATCTGGACTCCGACACCCGTTCCCTCATTCCTTTCAATGGTTCAAATCAGAATATTGTGATTGGTGCAAACAAGTTCAAGTATCTGGACGGTGCCGCAAGCTACGGATGGTTTGTTTCACAGGTCCCGGGAGGTCGCTATAACGTCACAGTCAACTTGAGGGACTATACATTGAATGTAAGCAGTAAATAAAGCTCGCCAAATTAAGTTCAAAAATGAAAACTTCACTCAAATATTTGGCAGTTCTATCTGGTGCTGTAGTATTGTGCGGTGCCTCAAATGTCCGGAAACAGGCCCGTCCGGTATATCTGGATTCATCCAAACCATTGGAAGAGAGGGTGTCCGATGCCTTGTCCCGAATGACTACAGAAGAAAAGATTGCCATCATTCACGCCCAAAGCAAGTTTTCCAGTGCAGGAGTTCCCCGCCTGGGCATTCCGGAACTGTGGGCCACGGACGGACCTCACGGCATACGTCCCGAGGTGCTCTGGGATCAATGGAGCCAGGCAAGGTGGACGAATGACTCCATCGTGGCTTTTCCTGCCCTGACCTGCCTTGCTGCCACCTGGAACCCCGAAATGTCCTATTTGTATGGAAAGAGCATAGGAGAGGAGGCCAGATATCGCGAAAAGGACATTCTTCTGGGGCCCGGCGTGAATATTATGAGAACTCCTCTGAACGGGCGCAATTTCGAATATATGGGAGAGGATCCGTTCCTCGCCGGGGAAATGGTCGTGCCGTACATCAAGGGAGTCCAGGAAAACGGAGTGGCAGCCTGTGTGAAGCATTATTGCCTGAACAATGAGGAAACTCACCGCCATACCATTGATGTCGATCTTGATGACAGGGCGCTCTATGAGATTTATCTCCCTGCATTCAGGAAAGCTGTTCAGGAAGGCCATTGCTGGTCAGTTATGGCCGGTTACAACCTCTATCGTGGACAGTACCTTTGTCACAACGACCGTCTGCTGAATAAGATACTCAAGGAAGAATGGGGGTTTGACGGTGTGGTGATATCCGACTGGGGCGGATGCGAAGATACCGACGAGGCGATCCACAACGGACTGGATCTGGAGTTCGGTACCGGCACCAACGGTATGTCAGGCGGGTCCAGAAACACTTACGACAATTATCATCTGGCATCTCCTTTCCTGGAAAAAATCAGGAAAGGAGAGGTCGGGACAGAAGAATTGGACGACAAGGCTTCAAGAGTCTTGAGGCTGAATATGCGCACCGCAATGAATACGGACAAGCCTTTCGGCAGCAAATGCTCGGAGGAGCATTATGACAATGCCCGCAGGATTGCAGCTGAAGGCATTGTCCTGCTCAAGAACGACAACCGCAATCTGCCTGTGGATGCCCGGTCCAAAAATATCCTGGTCGTCGGGGAAAATGCAGTCAAGATGATGACAGTCGGAGGTGGAAGTTCCTCTTTGAAGG
>JBJEJT010000216.1:0-2899 GCA_051878255.1 Candidatus Cryptobacteroides sp.
CAATGGACTTCGGAGGACGCAATGCCGCAAAAGGTTTTACTCTTACCATAGTCTAACGGTTAAGTCTGAATCGTTCACAACCCTCCTGGAGGTATGCAACTATCTGTCGTGCGGCAGCCAAGCCGGCATTGACATTTGCCTCGGCGGTTTCCGCCCCCATCTTCTTCGGAGTTGCGAAGTAACGCTTGCCGAGTTTCTGCTCGAATTCGGATGCAGCATCCGGTGCCACGTCCGTGACATATTTCAAATCTTCCCTCTCGACTGACAGTTCCAGGAGAGAAGCCTCGTCTATGACCTCCTTCCTCGCCGTATTGACAAGACATCCGCCTTTCGGCATAAGAGAGACGAGTGACGCACCCACGGAACCCACGGTCTGCGGGGTAGCCGGGATGTGCAGGGACACGAAATCGGAAGATGAATACAACTGTTCCAGCGATTCTGCCACCTCAACACCGGCTGCCTCCATATCCTCTGCCCTGACAAACGGGTCGTAAGCCATCACTTTCATTCCCAACGCTGCCGCCTTTGCCCCGACCAGCCTTGCCACATTGCCGAAAGCCTGAAGCCCGAGCCTCTTGCCGGAAATCTCGGAACCGGTACCCGGAGTAAAGCGGTTGCGGGACATATATATCATAAATGCCACGGCAAGTTCAGCAACGGCATTGGCATTCTGTCCTGGCGTATTCA
Source organism: Candidatus Cryptobacteroides sp. (assembly GCA_051878255.1). Lineage (GTDB taxonomy): Bacteria > Bacteroidota > Bacteroidia > Bacteroidales > UBA932 > Cryptobacteroides. The sequence goes on from JBJEJT010000216.1 coordinate 688, forward strand.
TCGCCACCACATTGTGTTCCGTACAGGCATCCAGGTCGAGATTGTCGTAGCCTGCCCCGGCACGCACGACGATTTTCAGTTGCCTTGCAGCCTCAACCACAGCTCTGGTCACTTTGTCTGAACGCACGATGAGCGCATCGGCATCCGCAACTGCCGCAATCAGTTCGTCCCCGGTTGCGTATTTCTCAAGGAGCACGGTTTCGATTCCAGCCGCATCGAAAATCTCTTTAATCCCGTCCACAGCCTCTGCTGCAAAGGGTTTCTGGGTTGCTATCAATGCTTTCATAATCAAGCGTTTTGATTGACATTGGACTCGAACTCGCGCATTGCGTCCACGAGAGCCTGGACGGACTCGATCGGGCAGGCGTTGTAGATAGACGCCCTGAATCCTCCCACTGAACGGTGTCCCTTGATACCGACCATCCCCCTCTCTTTTGCGAAAGCGAGAAATTCGTCCTGGAGGTGTTCATAACCCGGAGCCATCACGAAACATACGTTCATTATGGACCTGTCCTCCACAGCCGCAGTCCCTGTAAATACGCTGTTGCGGTCGATTTCGGAATACAGGAGATCCGCCTTGGCACAGTTCCGTCTGTTTGCGGCTTCCACTCCGCCCTGTCCCTTGAGCCATTTGAGGGTCTCTTTCATCACGAAAATCGGGAACACCGGAGGCGTATTGAACATCGACGCGCCCTTGATATGGGTGCGGTAGTCGAGCATAGTCGGGATGTAATGGGAAACCTTTCCGAGCATTTCCTTATTGACTATCGCGAAAGTGACACCGGCAGGACCGACGTTCTTCTGCGCACCGCCGTAGATGAGGGCATATTTGGAGACATCCACTGGACGGGACATAATGTCGGAGGACATATCCGCAATCAGCGGCACCGGACAATCCATATCGTAACGGATTTCGGTCCCATAAATGGTGTTGTTGGTCGTGATGTGGAAATAGTCCAGGTCGGCAGGGATTTCATAGCCTTTCGGGATATAGGAATAGGTCTTGTCGGCTGACGATGCCACGGCAACTGCCTCGGCTCCAATGGATCCGGCATAATTCTTTGCCTCCGTGAATGCTTTCTTCGCCCAGACCCCCGTTTCGAGATAGCCGGCTTTTTTCTCGAAGAAGTTCATCACGGCATAGAGGAATCCGAGACTTGCACCGCCTCCGAGGAAAAGGACTTCGTGGGTGTCCGGGATGTCCAGGAGTTCTTTCCACAGCTGACGGCACTCGTCCATAACAGCTTCCCATTCCTTGGACCTGTGGGATACTTCTATGACTGACATTCCGGTGCCGGAAAAATCTTCAAGCGCAGCGATTGCCGCTTTGACTGCGGACTCTGGCAGGATGCAAGGTCCGGCGTTGAAATTATGTACTTTCTTCATATCAAGTCTTGTTAGGAATCAGGACAATCAATACAGTTTACAAATATACGAATTTAATTTTGATTGTCATCGGGGGCAGCTTCTGCCACAGTATCTGGCTTGGCGACCAGGCAGCCTCCGATGTCAGCTGCCCGGGAGAGGAAATCCTCAACGAGAGAGAGCCTTACCCGGACGGTCACAGAACATCCGGTACCGAAGTCCCGGCCCAGGATTTCCGCTTTCAGGTCCTTGAGCATCTTCATCACATTGTTCATCTGGAGATAGTCGAACTCGATGCGGAAGTGTTCGGTGGCTGTCTTCTCGACAATGGTTGCTGCCGAAAGGGCATCTTCAGTGGAGGTCCTGTATGCACGGATAAGACCAGGGATGCCCAATTTGATGCCACCGAAATAGCGTACCACGACGACCAGGACGTCACTCAGCCCGAGGGAATCGATGCGTCCGAGGATTTGTCTGCCGGCTGAACCGGAAGGCTCCCCGTCGTCGTTGGCCCGGAAGATGTCGCCTTTGCAGCCCAGACGGTAGGCATAGCAATGGTGTCTGGCATCGTGGTATTCACTTTTCAGGCTCTGGACTATGTCACGGACCTCTTCCTGTGTCTCAACGGGATACGCAAATGCCAGGAAACGGCTGCCGTTGTCACGGAACAAGCCTTCCGACGGAGATGCTATCGTGAGAAATGTGTCTTTTTCCATATCGTTTGCCAGACTTCGCCAAAATTACATATAATGGGCGTAATTGGCAAAGTTTATTGTTGAGGTTTTCGTATCATTTTGTAACTTTGCGTCCGCTTTGGGACCTGTCAAAGGTCATTTATTTTTATATT
>JBJEJT010000217.1:0-2897 GCA_051878255.1 Candidatus Cryptobacteroides sp.
CCACCGCAGCTGCCTCGTTCCATATATAATCATCGTGTGCAAGCAACTGATTCATACGGTCTTCGATTTGGTCGGGGCTCAAGGCTACCAGGTCCTCAGACGAGAACATCTTGTCCACAGTCACCTCGACCCTACCCTTGCGCTTGCCTATGAAATGCTTGGTGAAAGTAAGGTACCCTCCGCTTACGATGGTATAATAAACCGGACAGCCCAGACTTTTGAGCACCTTGCCTGTCCCGGGCATTACCGGCTGGCTCATCCCTGTTATGGAACTCATTCCCTCCGGCATCAGGCAGATGTTCCCATCCTCCTGTATGACCCTGTGGATTGAACGTATGCAATGGATGTCAGGAGTGAAATTCTTCTTCGGGATTACCTGGGCAATACGCAGGAGAATGTTGGCAGGGAAGCGGTAGAACTCATTGTAACCTACGACATAGTTCAGTCGCTTGGGATAACATACCGGAGCCGTGAAAAGATAATCCATCCTGGAAGCGTGGTTGCTCACCAGCACGATGGGGCCTTTTTCCTCGGCCGGCCGTGCCTTGTAGGTGAAACTGGTGTTCACGCTTCTGTTGAGGATTCTGATTACCCACATCAGAATCCGGTACAGGATAGCATTGGGGCTGTGCTCCCTCCGCACGGACAGCTTCTCGGCGTTTGTCAGTTTTTTCATAGGTCAATATCGATTACTTGATTTTCTGTTGCCTGCACCATACCCACATCACAAGACGGTGCGGCAGATGCCTTACCAGGAACACCTGGAGTCTTGCGACAAACCCATAAGTGCTGATGCTCTTTCCTTTCATCAAATCCCGCCATCCCCTTTGTGCGACATCTTCGGGGGAATACATCACGTTGAAATAATGTATGACATCCTTGTCGGAACCGGTCTGTGCCGTATTGAAAAACTCGGTCTTCGTCCAATAGGGGCATAGCGCCGTCACAGTTATTCCTTTCTTGCGCAATTCTTTCCAGAGCCCGCGGCTGAATGAAAGCACAAAAGCCTTGCTGGCAGCATATTCGCACTGATAGGGAACAGGCTGGAAGGCTGCAACAGAGGATACGTTCAGAATCTTCGAGCCGCTTCTCATATATGGAAGACAGATATAACACATATCCATCAATGCCTTGCAGTTCAGGTCAATCATTTTGTCAGCCGTCTCCATAGGAATGTCCTCCACTGCCTGGAATTTGCCGAATCCGGCTGCATTTATAAGGAGAACCACTTCGACATCCTCCGAGGCAAGTTTCTGTTTCAGCACTTGTATGGACTTTTCCTCCGACAAGTCAAGAACATTGGGTACCACTTTCACCTTGCCTGCAAGTCTGCCTGCCAATTCCCGCAGCCTGTCTTCTCTTCTGGCAATAGCCCAAAGTTCATCAAATTCCATCTTATTCCCGGCTGTCAGGGAAAACACCTGACCAATACCGCTGGATGCCCCGGTTACAATAGCAATTCTTTTCATAGTGTATAAATTCGCGGAGTTTCTCAAAATTCCATACGCCTGTCGGGGACAATATGGAACATCGGTTTTTCCCGCCGGCAAATATACGAATTTATTGTATCAATCCTCCACATCCGGAGTCGGACTTGTCTGTTTTCAGATTTAACGGTTGCCCAAGCAACTCTTCCGGGGATTGGATTCAGCATAATACTGCAAAGACAGTGTTTTTATTTGCCGAAAATGCTTAATTTTGAGCAAAAATTATAGGACTATGGAACTTGAGAAACAGATTCAGACCGATATGGTCGGTGCTATGAAAGCGAAGGATGCCGTGAAATTGGCTTCTTTGCGTGCCATCAAGGCAGCCATACTGCTTGCCAAGACGGCGGAGGGTGGAAACGGAGAGGTTTCCGATCAGGATGTCGTGAAAATTATCCAGAAACTCGTGAAGCAGCGCAAGGAGAGTGCAGAACAATATGCGGCTGCCTCTCGTGCGGAACTCGCGGAGAATGAACTTGCAGAGGCTGCGTGTATGGAGGTCTATCTGCCTAAGCAGCTGACAGAGGCAGAATTGGAGGCGGAACTTTCTGCCATCATCGCACAGGTAGGTGCCACCAAACCATCCGATATGGGCAAGGTTATGGGAGTAGCCACGAAGAAACTTGCCGGACTTGCAGACGGACGTGCCATTTCCGCAGCCGTCAAGAAACTTCTCGGCTGAGCGGGCATCCGATATGCCATATCCGTCCGGAAACCGATATTCCCGGACGGATTTTTTGAATATCCGAAATTATTTGTTTTCTTTGGAATGGTATGAGAGCCCGTCAGTATGGATTTATGAGGACGGACTCGCCCACGGAAATAACTGTAAAGCCAATGACACAGAATCATTCCGGACACATATCTGTCCTTGTCAGGGCGACACCTGTGCTCGCCCTCGCTCCGGTCGCAGCCTCGACCACCTCGTGCGACAGCACTGCAAGGGAGCCTGTGCGCCCCAACATTGTCCTCATCGTGGCTGACGACCTCGGACTTGGAGACGTGAGTTGCTATGGTTCGACGACCATACACACTCCGCACATCGACTCGCTTGCCAACTCCGGGCTCCGTTTCCAGAACTGCTATGCCACGTCGGCGACCTCTACCCCGAGCCGGTTCGCAATGTTCACGGGAATGTACCCGTGGCGCAATCCGGAGGCAAAAATCCTTGCCGGAGATGCGCCCCTGCTGATTGACCCGTCTATGCCAACCCTGCCCAAGATGATGCAGGAAGAGGGCTATGCCACAGCTGCCATAGGGAAGTGGCATCTCGGAATGGGCTATGGCAAACTGGATTGGAACAGGCAGATTGTCCCGTCCGGGAACACAGTGGGTTTCGACTACACCAACCTCATCCCTGCCACTGTGGACCGTGTGCCTACGGTGTATGTGGAAAATGGGATGGTGGAG
>JBJEJT010000218.1:0-2889 GCA_051878255.1 Candidatus Cryptobacteroides sp.
GTCATCAATAGATTTATGATACAGACCGGAGACCCTCTCACGAGGGACAGTTCAAATGTGGAACTTTACGGGACCGGGGGACCGGACTATACCGTCCCGGCTGAATTCGTGAACGAGTATTTCCACAAGAAAGGGGCGCTGGCAGCGGCACGGCGCGGAGATACTGCCAACCCGCGCAAGTCTTCCAGCGGCTCACAGTTCTACATTGTGCAGGACGAGATGAACTGCCTGCATCTGGACGGGCAATACACGGTTTTCGGAGAGACTGTGGAGGGGCTTGATGTGATTGACAGGATTGCCTCGGCAGAAACAGACAGATTCGACCGTCCTCTGAAGGACATACGCATTATTTCCATACGCCCGGTTTGCGTGGAGGCGCCTTCAGAGGCAGATTCCACTTCGGTTGAAAGCATAGATTCCCTCGGACTGAAGACGGTAAACGGGGATGTGAGGACAGAAAAACCGGCTTTTCAGACGAAAAATGATGAAAAATTTTGAAAAAAGTAAAATTTTTCGGGTCGGAGTGCGCTTTTGGCACAGACCTTGCAAATTCTTTCGGTCGAATAGTTTTTTCATAGGTTAAGTTTTAGGTTAGAATTGGAACGGCACTCGGTGTGAATCGCGTGCCGTTCTTCTATTTCAGGACTTCAGTAATCCTCAAAATAGATTCAAATCTGACGCAACTTATTATTTTCATATTACTTGAGGGCAAGTTCGGTGGTCCAGGTCTCCACTCCCGTTCCGACGACGATTCCGGTACGTCATTGATAGAGGAAGTACTTTGAGGATAGTTCGCGGAAAGGGGCGGCGTCGGATTCCCAATAGGATTTGATGTCGGAGACGAGGTGGTTGCGGGAGAATGTCAGACGGACATAGTCCGAGCCGCAGACCTTGTCGAATGCCCCTGCCTTGGTGGAGGATGTGAACGGAAGGTGGTCTGGGAAAAGCCTGGCTACCGCCTGGAGGACATAGAACTGGACTTCGGTCAGATATGCGCTTTCATAATCCGTGAAGAAATACTGGACCCCCTGGATCAGTCTGCCTGCCTGCGAACCAGAGAAAGGTTTGTAGAAGATGGTGCGGAAAGCCACTCCCGGAAGACAGTAGGAGTCGAGTTCGGCTTTCAGTGCCTGGGCGTCAATCCATTCGGCTGCAAATACCTGGAAAGGGAGAGTGTAGCCTATGCCTATCTGCAGAAGACCTGAAATCTCGCCTGCAATGCCTGCCGAGGCGTAATACTGAGGGGTGTCGCAAAATGGGATGTTGGGAGAAGGCAGGACCCAGGGCAATCCCGTCCCATAATAGAGCATATCCCTTGTCCAGCCATCCATAGGCACCACGGTCAGGCGGCAGACAGACGGAGCCTGGTTCCCCTTCTGCCCGCAGTTCAGACCTTCCGAGTTCAGCATCAGTGCCAACTCGCCCACGGTCATACCGTATATGTAAGGTATCTTGTACTGGCTGATGAATGAATGGAAACCGTCCCGGACCAAGGGACCTTCGACCTTGTTGCCCCCCAAAGGATTCGGGCGGTCCAGGACCACCACTTCGACACCCTGTTCCGAACAGGCTTCCATCACAAGCCCCAGGGTGCTGATGAAAGTGTAGGACCTCACCCCAACGTCCTGGATGTCATAGACCACCACGTCCACTCCCCTGAGCATTTCGGGGGTGGGCTTGCGGGTGGCTCCGTGCAGGGAATAGACCGGCAGCCCGGTACGGGGGTCGGTTTCGTCCCCGACCATTGCCCCGGCATATTTGTCGCCTCTCACCCCGTGTTCAGGTGCATACAGCGCCACGAGGTTCACCTGGGGGGAATCGTAGAAGATGTCCACGGTGGAGCGCAGTTCCCGGTCCACCCCGGAGGGGTTCGTCACCAGCCCCACTCTCCTGCCCTGCAATATGTCAAAATCCCTGTCCCGAAGCACCTCGAGACCGGTTTTCACCTGTGCGTTGAGAGCAAAGCCCGCACACAGGAACACCAGGGCAGCCGTATATGCCCGAAGAATCCTTACCCGGCTCCCCGACGCCCCCGCATAGACCCGAAAAAAATCATTTACGCCCATAACCATCCTCAATTTTGAGCAGGAAAGTCACTGCCACCGTCACGAGACAGCATATCCCCACCATAATGAAAAAACCGGTGTAGCCCAGATACTCCTGCAGGTAGCCGGCTATCAGACCTGGAAGCATCATACTCAATGCCATAAATGCGGTACACAAGGAATAGTGGGAAGTCTTGAACTCTCCACGAGAGAAGTAAATCATATACAGCATATAGGCTGTGAACCCGAAACCATAGCCGAACTGGTCCAGACAGATGAAGACTGCCGTCACCCAGATCGAGCCGGGCTGGAAGACGCTGAGACCTATGAACGCCAGGCTCGGAACGGCAAGGGACAGTGCCATAGGCCAGAGACACTTCTTCAAGCCCCATTTCGAGACAGCCATTCCCCCGAGTATGCCTCCTGCCGTCAAAGCCGCAATCCCTGCCGTGCCATAGACCACCCCCACCTGAGCCGTCGTCATACCCAGACCCCCGTCCCCGATGTCGGCAAGCAGGAACGGATTCAGCATCTTGACCAGAAAAGCCTCCGGAAGACGGTACAGGAGCAGGAACACCATAGCCGTCAGCACTCCTTCCTTGCGGAAAAATGTGCTGAAACTTTGTCCGAGACCTTTTGCAATCCCGGATATGGACTTTCTCCCCTCTTCCTTTCTCTCAGGTCGTGGCAGGAGAAAAAGATGCCAGAGCGTCACTGCCGTAAAGATGAATGCGGTGAAAAGGAGGGTATGGGACCAGGCTGCAGGGATGTCCCCGGTACGGGTTTCCAGCACACCTGCCACCACGACCAGGACCCCCTGGCCGAAAACGGTGGCAAGCCGGTA
>JBJEJT010000219.1:0-11943 GCA_051878255.1 Candidatus Cryptobacteroides sp.
TAGAAAGTGCTCCTTACCCCCACGAAGAAAGACTGTTCGCTTTCGGAAAGGGCGAGCATATAGAAACCGTCAGCCGCGATGTCGTGGGTGGCGCTCGCGAATGCCGTAATCCAGAAAAGGATGAGTATCAGAGAGTAAGTCCGGGACGGGACGGTCAGGGCTACGAGAATGAAACAGAGGGAAATCAGAATCTGCATAGCCGTCACCCACCATCGTTTGGTGCTTGTCACATCCACGAAGGAACTCCACAGGGGCTTGACAACCCAGGGCAGGTACAGGAGACTTGTAAGGAGAGCCATCTCCCCGTTGGGCATACCCATACGGTTGAACATAATCACGGATATGCTGTTCACCACAAAATAGGGAATACCCTCCGCAAAATAAAGGGTAGGCACCCAGAACCAGGGCGAAAGTTTCTTAACCGAGCCTCTCATCTTCTATGGAGTTTTCCGGAAGTTCAGAAAGTACGGAACCGGGGTAGTAATGTTGCAGGATATCCTTGTAGTGGCAGGACTGCATAGCCATCACCGCCGCACCGCACTGGCACAGACCCACGCCGTGCCCCCAGCCCCTGCCTTTGAAAAGCACCGTGTCCCTGTCGGTGAATTCTGCCGTGAAAGCCGAACTCTTGAGATGGGTACGGGAAAGCAGTCTCCTGATTTCCAATTCTTTCCCGACTGTGAATGAGGACTCTGAACCTATGATTCCGAGTTTATGGATTCTGCCAGACGGACCTTTCTCCAAGACATCCAAGCCTTTGAGCCTGCCTATGGACCGTCCGCTTTTTTCGCTGATTATTCCGGAAAGACACGATATGTCATACTCTTCCGTCCAGGTGTAGAAATCCTCGGTCTCACGGTCGTAATTATTGAAGACACGGGACAGGACACTGCGGTCCGCAAGCGAACAATAAGGGACTGCGACGGTGCCGTCGGGGAGCAGCGTGCCCACCGGGACGTGCCCCGGGGTGTCAGGCAGGGCTTGCAGGTACGGCTTGTCCTCCCCCTCCCAGCAGGTGCTGAAAAGTTCCGACCTCCACCCGCAGCATTTGGAGAACCTTGCGTCGCAAAGTTGTCCGTCAAAGGTCAGAACCTGTCCCCAGGTCTGGTCCACAGCTTTCTGGGCAGCGGTTGCGGAAGCCTCTGAAACTCTTGTAAGTCCCTGGTATCTCTGGCAGTGGTCGTCCGCGCACACATCGTAGAGCCTGTGGTCCGAATGGTCATAGCAACGCACATAGCCCTGTTCCCCGTCTTCCGCAGGTACGCCGTTGCGTAGAGTGTCCACCAATGTCACAAGTTCCCCGACATTCCTGCACTGCGGCATCCCGGCAGCAATGGACGACTGTTCTGCCCGCTTCTCCCTGCGCCTGAGAATCTGGCTCATCACCCAGGAACGGGAAATCACCGCGTGTGCTTTCAGGAACTCCTCAGGCGACTCCGGACTCATTTCGGAGGAGATTACGCTCAGCAGGTAATCTTCCACACCGACTATGTTTATGGCTGTGAGGGAGTTGTTCTCGACTATGATCTTCAGTGTCCCGGCAAATTTCTGGGTCTCCTTGCGCTCCCAGTGGAAACCCTTGCCTATGGTTACTCCGTGGAGTTCGAAAGTGGGTTCGGCGAAGAAAGTGGAAGGGGTCTGTTCCTCGAAGAAAAGTTCGTCATAGAGGGCGCCGTCATAGTCGATCTTGCCCTCGCGGAAAGTGGCAGTGCGTGTTCCCCCGCCGTCCGGGTACATACGGAAGACTATGCGGTCTGCCGACATTATGCCCACGCTGATATGCGGCTGGACACGGGTCAGACGGCGGACGATTCTCTGCTCGTCTTCTTTCTCGAGAGTGACCTCGCCCAAGACTTCGCCCAGGAGTTTCTCGTCGAGTTTCCGGAAGTCGGACTCAACCGGGGCTATGAGGTAGCCGCCCATATCGGCACAGCCCGGGCTCATAGTGAGGTGGTCCGGTCCGTCGGAGAAATAATGGTGGGAACGGTGGCAGGTGCGGAAGACTATAATGGAACGGAACTCTCCACAGGAGTACCAACTGATGAGGTTGAAGAGGGGTTCGCTTTCTCCCTGGGGGATTTCGGCGCAGTCCAGGAGACGGTAGAACAGTTTGGCGGCGGATTTGGAGGTGGTGGCTCTTAGGACGAAGATGCCGCTGAGGTATTTCTTGTAGTGATATAGGGAGGCATCCTGGACCGAGGTCAGGTATTCAAGGGGGTTGGATTCCCGGTCGGAGCCGGGAATGACGTCGCAGGCGTCGGAGCAGGGAATGGTGTCGCAGGCGTAGGAGCCGGGAATGACGTCGCAGGCGTCGGAGCAGGGAACGGCTCCGGGAACGGAGGCACGGTCGGGAACGTCACGCCCGACCTGTTCGGGCGTCCAAAGCCTCTGCACGTCCGCCTCCAGAGGCATAAGCCCCGAAGGACAAGCCTGAAAATGGTGATGGTCCGGCGCAGAAGCCCCCGAATGAGGACCGTTATAGAAAAAAGTATAGCCCTGATATTTCCTCGAAAGGTCCAGAATGTCAATATACCTTTTCCAGATGGACTGAGGCGAATGTCTGGACAGGGCAATCACCAGATGGTCCGGAAAGATGGGATATGGATTGAGCAGGATGTCATATTTCTTTCCCTTGCGCCCGTCAAACCGAATGAAAGTCTGTTCCGGGAAACGGTTGCAGAGGAAGCAGGGTCTGGTCGCGATGGAAGACTTGTCGAGTTTGGCAGCAGAAGAAATCATCCTCGCCGGATTATGCTGAAGCACCACGTCCAGCCCTCCTATGTTCAGCCTGCGTGTCTGCACCCCTTTCAAAGCCCTGAAATTGGCGCAAGCCATAGGCCAGTGCGAAAGCTGGTCATTTACAAACTTGCGTATCTCCCCCCGGTTGTTGTTTTCCTGTGTTCCCATATCACTTGCCATTCCTCAATATCCTGGATTTCAATTCAATAGTGCGTATGCTGTCCTTGTAGGAATTGTTACGGTTCAATTTTTCGATGCTGAGGTTGGAATCGGAATTGCCACCCCAGCGCCTGCAGAAATAGAGACTGTCGTAGATGCGTCCGATACGGTACAATCCCGAAAGACGCAGGGCGGCGGCATAATCCTCCCCATAGCTGACATTGGGCAGGAGAAACTGCCTGAGCAAATCCGTACGGAAAGCCCTCGGCGCCCCGAAACCATTGATACGCAATGCGTTGTTGTGCCCATTGGTGTCAGTCCACTCTCGATGGTCAATCAGCCCCGGAGGCAGGGGATTGAGGTTGAAATCCACTATGGTGTAGGAGCCTATGACCATTGCACACTCCCCTCTCCCGAACTCCGAAACCATTCGTGCCAGGCTGTCTGGACCGGAATAGATGTCGTCGCTGTCGAGCTGAACGGCATACTTCCCGCAATGCCGGCTCTGTACGGCAAGGTTCCAGCATCCCCCTATCCCGAGGTCGGAACGGGACGGGGTCAGCACGACGAGACGCTTCTCGACGGCAGCGAGTTCCCTGAGAATCCGAGTAGTGGCATCGGTGGAATGGTTGTCCACCACTATGACATTGTACGGGAAGTCCGCATCCTGACCAAGTGCGCTGCGTACAGCATCGGCAATGGTCTTTTCACGGTTCAGCACCGGAATAATCACCGAAGCCTCCACCTCATAATCATCCCCGTCAATGGCAGGCGGGGCAGGCGGAGCAGGCACAAAGGCTCCGATGCGCTTCAGATGCAGGGTGCAAGCCCTCTCCATTTCAATCTGCACTGCCCGGTTGGAAGCCTTAACATAATCAAACTGGGCCTCCCCTCCGGCTGGGACCGGCTTTGCCGACTGGGTGTAGAGATATTCTTTCAGATGGACTATGCCTTTCATCCTCAACCTCAGGTCATAGAGGGCAGCGAATTCATAGCCCGACGGCACATCCTCACGTGCGGCACGTACAGCCTGGGCAAAAGCGGAAGAACGGTATAGCACCACAGGTCCGAAATCGAAATCATCCCTGAGGGACCCGTATTGACAGTCTATGCGGGGGTGTACGTATGTTTTTCCGTCTGCGTTTTCGCGGCTGTCGGCATAGACCATATCAGCCGCACAATCCTCAGCGACAGACACCAGACGCTGGATATCAGCCTCATCTATCTCCACACACAAATTTTCATCCTGCCAGAGAATATAGTCCTGGGATTGGTTTTCCGATACGATGGACTCCAATTTTGCGGAAGAAACGCGCTCGAGGGTGGAAATTCTGACAATTTTCATAACAAGGACAGCAATTTGTTTCTGATGCGGAGGAATTCCATCTCGAAATTTGGGGTCAGGATGCCTTGCCCGACAGCCTTGCCGATTTCATCGAAAGTCCACCAACGCCCCTCGGAAATCTCATCGGGGTCTGGATGGAGTTCATAGGAACCGACTGTCGCATAGATGTTCACGAGTTCAGACTCTGTCTCCGACCGGTATGGGTAAGTCCCTATGTAAATGGGATTGAAACGGGTCAGGCGCAGTTCCTCGCAAGCCTCCCTCAAAAGGGCTTCCGCCAGGTACTCCCCATAGTCCACGTGTCCGCCGACGGCAGTGTCCCACAATCCGGGGAGCATATCCTTGCTGTCAGAACGCTTCTGCAGGAAAAGTCTGGCATCGCGGTCTATGATATGCAGATGCACCACCGGATGCAGAAGCCTGGAGCCGCCGTGGCAATATGCCCTCGCAGCCCTCCCGACGACAAGTCCGGATTCTTCCACGACCGGCACCATCTCCCCCTCCGGTTCGTTCTGGCCGACACACTCAGCCTTGACTCCCGGCATCAGAGGGGCAGGATCGATGGGATATATCAGTTCAAACATCAGAGCTTCCAGTTGATAATCTGCAACTGCTCAGGGGTATAGAGCAGGGAATCCACAAACGACGGGGCGAGGCGGGCAAGCAAAATGAATCCTCCTATCGCCACCGCTGCCAATGCTGCCGCCACGGCGACGGCTATGCCAATGCCACGCCAGACTTTACGGGATTTGGAAACCCCGACGGGTTCCGGTCCCGACGGTCCGGGCATAGATGTTTCAGGCATAGACGGTTCAGGCACAGATGTTTCGGGCATAGATGGTTCGGGTTGATCCTCCGTGCCGACATTCCCAACAGGCCGGACAGCCCCGATGTCCCCGGAAGCCTCATCCACGGCTTCATCCGCACCTTTCAGAATCTCCCCAAGCTTCTCCACGGACCTGTTGATTTCCGCGGCAGACTCCCGGCGTGCCTTGAGCGAAAGGGGCTCCAGGGCGAAACCCTCCGGGAAAATGTCCAGAGCCTCGTCCGCAACGAAAAATATATTGTTCTCCCTGGTTGCCCTCAAACGGCCGAGACCGGGGAAAACCACAGTCTTCTTCACAAACAGTACAGCCTTCATCTCCGACACGAACTCCACAAGGACTTTCTGAGCGACTTCTGCAGTCACATTGTTGGATGCGGCATACAATTCCGCCAGCAGATTGTCCTGCTGTCCGCCACTCCTGAATGAAAGCCTGCGGTATGGCGGATTGATGGTGTACCCCCTGTCGGTAAATGTGGCAGGGACCATCTCGGCGACGAAGACTCCCATCCCCGGGAGCGACACCCTGTCGTTCTCAAGGATGAGGTCATATACCATTTGGGAAAGAAGATCTATGTTCATAGGTCCGCAACTATCTGATTACGTATTCGTAAGGCAGTCTCGCATAAACTTTTCCGGCTTCGGCATCCCTGATCGGGGCAAAAGCCCTTTCCAGAGCCCCGAAAGGTGTCCCTTCAAACACCCTTGGAGACTTCTTGTCCTGGATGGAGGCAAGCAGGCTCTCAAAAGGAGACTGCGGTGCAGGATAGGTAGCGATGTAGAAATTGTCGAGGGTCGTGCTGCCGTCAGCCTCGAATGCCGCCTTCAGCAGAGCCTCCTCCAAACCGCCGATTTCATCGACAAGCCCTATCTTTATGGCATCGGCACCTGCCCAGACGCGACCCTGGGCTATGGAATCCACATAAGACTTGCGCAAATCCCTTCCGTCTGCGACTATGGATGTGAACTCGTCATAGATGTGTTCCACACTCTGCTGCACAAAATCGGTCTCAGCCGCATCCAGAGGTCTCATTGCGGAATACATATCGCTGTGGCGGTTGGAATTGACATTGGTAACGTTGATGTGCGCAAGGTTCTTCACAGTCTTGCCGAACTCGGGAATCAGACTGAACACACCGATGGAACCGGTAAGGGTCGTGGCATCGGAGAAGATGTAGTCGCTCTCGGCTGAAATCCAGTATCCACCGGATGCAGCATAATTTCCATAGGATGCGATGACAGGTTTGGACTCGCGCAGAAGCTGGAGTTCCTTGCGGATCTTGTCTGAAGCAAGCACGCTTCCGCCCGGAGAATTGACCCTGAGCACCACCGACTTGACCATATCGTTTGCCCTGACATCGGCTATCAGTTCGGCAAAGGTGTCGCCGGCAACATTCTGTATGTCATCGTCCCCGTCCACGATTTCTCCGTCAGCATAGATTATCGCAATCTGGTTGGTGCTGAACTTCGGATTGGCAGTGCGTGCGGCAGTATAGTCCTCGAAAGGGATGAAAGCCACTTTGTCGAAATCCTCGGTCATATAGAGGTCGCAGAGTTTCTGTTTCCTTTCCTCCCTGCACAACTGTCCGTCTGCCAAGCCGTTGGAAACGAAATCCTCCGGCTCCACAAGTGAAAGGTTGTCCACCAGGGCGTTGAAAGCCTCCGGGGTGATGTTCCTCGAAGCGGCAATGTCATCCACCCAGCTGTTCCAGATGGAGGAAACCATTGCGTGGGTCTGCTCGTAATTCTCCTTGCTTATCTGGTTCCTGATGTACATCTCTCCGGCTGACTTGTATTTGCCGTGGCGGATGAGCTGCATATTCACACCAAGTTTGTCGAGCAAGTCCTTGAGGAAGAACATCTGGGAGGACAGACCTATGACGGTGTTCATACCTCCCTTGCTTGCAGAGACATACACTTTGTCTGCCGCACTTGCGAGATAGTAGCTGGCATTGGAAGGATTCTCGATGAACGAAATCACCGCCTTGCCGCTTTCACGGAATTTCAGGATCGCCCTGCGGAACTCTTCAATATCGGCTATTCCGCCGGAAACCCCGTCCGGACGCATATATATGAATTTCACTCCCGGATCCGAAGCTGCCATCCTGACAGCCTGGACCGCATTCAGGAGACTGAGAGTCTTGACATTCACATTCCCTTGCAGAAGACCTGAGACATCCATAGGGTCTTCCTTTTCGGCAATCACGAAATTGGACATATCCATATAGAGAACCCCCTCCTTAGGCACGGTCGGGGTGTCTGAAGAAAGGGCTGCCAACGACCCGATGAAGCTGAACATCATCAGCACCCACACTACTGAAAAAAGAAGCATACCCGCCATAGTGGCAAGCATCATTTTAATGAAATCTTTCATAATATCTTGAATTAGGATTTTCTTCCATAAAACCCACAAATTTAACTGAATATTTTCAAAATAGAAAATCGTCGCAGGAATGATTTTTGCAATATGTTTGTGGTTTTGCCCTGACAGACACATTTATGAAGTCCCTGACTATGAAATTGACAGCCGTGCTGATGCTCTGCGCCTACATTGCAGGAGTGTCAGGTTTCGACGTGCACAGTTGCAGGGCTTCGGGCAAAGACTATGTCGTGGCTGCCATATCCGGAATGACGGGGTTGGAGTGCGAGGACATACATCCGGACTCGCAGGGACACCATTGCCATCACAGCCACGGATGCCACAGCCGGTGCAACTGTCTCCCCCACAGCAACGAGGGTCACGAGAAAGTGGATGAGAACAACTGTTGTTCAAACACCTACCACGCCTTGACCCTGTCCGGCTCCGGAGATGTACAACGCCCTGGACTGGTATGTTTTCCGGTGCTTCTCTCCCCGCATATCCACTGCTGCCTCTGCTGCAGGGACTGCCGTATGGCTTCGACAGGGATGATGGCTGACCTGGGACTTTTGGACGGAGTACCCATTGCCGGTTATTCTTTCATAGGCAAACTGTTTTCCGTTTTCCGCATCTGACCAAGGCTGTTTCCAGTTGGTGCGCCCGGCTTCCGCCAGGCGCAATGGTCAATTGTAATCAACTATCAGATACGGAATTATGAAAAAGACTCTTATTTTATCAGCATTATTGCTCATACCATATCTTGCCGGTGCCCAGGTCCTGGACGGCAGCGGTGCCACAATCGACACGGTCGGCATCTACGGAGAACGTCAGGACAGCATACAGACGGCAGTCTTTACCGGACACCAGGCAGGCAACTATCTTCCACGGGGCAAGGAAATACGCACGGAGGTAATCTCAGCAGCCGGCTTGTGCAAAATGGCGTGCTGCAACCTTGCCGAAAGTTTCGAGAACTCAGCCAGCGTGACCGTGGGCTATTCAGACGCGGTAACCGGTGCGAGGCAGATACGTCTTCTCGGACTGTCCGGGATTTACACCCAGATGCTCGACGAAAACCGCCCGGTGATGCGCGGACTTTCAGCGCCTTTCGGGCTTTCCTATGTGCCGGGACAGTGGCTGGAGAGCATACAGATTGCCAAAGGCTCCACCTCTGTTATCAACGGAGTGGAATCGATGACCGGACAAATCAATCTGGAACACCGCAAACCCACCGACGAGAAACCGCTGTTCATAAACTACTCGGCAATGTCCGACTCCAAGATGGACTTCAACATAGCCTCATCCCTCCAACTAAACGACAACTGGAGCACCGCAATCCTGGGACACGTCTCCGGCAACCACGCGGCTATGGATATGAATGGCGACACGCTGCTCGACGACCCCCTTACCCTCCAGTTCAACCTTGCCAACCGCTGGCTCTATTATGCCCCCTCGGGAGTGCAGGTCCGTTTCGGCGTGCGTGCGATACGGGACGGCAGGACGGGAGGACAGATGTTCAGGGATGAGGACGGGAAGAAGCATTTCTACGACCACGACAACTACACATTCAGACCTGCGGCAGACGTACTGAATCCCTGGGGTTCGAAGATACTGAACCATTCCCTCAACGGTTATGTAAAGGTGGGGGTGCCTCTGAACGAGGACAATTCCCAGAACATTGCGGTGGTGGCAGACTACAGCTATCAGGATATGGACTCCTGGTTCGGTGCCACGAAATACATTGCCGACCAGCACTCCGCATTCCTCAACCTCCTGTATCAGAATGAAATGAACGAAAACCACAAGTTCACCGTGGGGCTCGGAGGCAATCTGGACGGCTACATCGAAGACTTCGACCGTCCATATCCCGGACTTGCCGACCCTCTCAGGTACAAGGGCAGGAACCTGCTCGGGAACGCCGGCATCTTCGCAGAATACACTTTCCACTATGACACCAAGCTCTCGCTCATAGCCGGACTGCGCCAGGACGTGTTCTACAACCACGACGGGGACAAGAAGTTCCTGCCCCGTCTCTCCCCTCGCCTGACCCTGAAATACTCCCCGATAGACGAGGTTGTCATAAGGGCAAACGGAGGACGCGGGCTCAGGTTCTCGACCCCGCTGGTGGACAACATAGGGGTTTTCTCGACCGGCAAGATCTTCCGTGGAGACCCGAACAGCCATATTCTTGAAGATGCCTGGACTTTCGGAGGAAACGTGACCTACCATATGCCTTTCGGGGCATCGTCGAACACATATCTGAGTTTCGACTATTTCCGCACCCAGTTCGTGCAGCAGATGGTGGTGGACTATGAACACTATCTGAACCAGATTGACTTCTACGCCCTTGACGGCAAGAGGTCCTACACCGACAATTTCCAGTTGGACTTCAACGTGGAGCCAGTGGAGCGTTTCACCATCACCCTCACTGCCCGCTATACCAACGCTAAAATCGAACTTGCGGACAAGGGTCTTGTGGAAAAGCCTATGACAAGCAGGTTCAAGGGGGTGCTGAACCTCCAGTACGCCCTTCCTCTGAACAAGTGGATCTTCGACTTCACGGCATCGGTAAACGGCTCGTCGAGGGTTTACGACTTTATGGGGGATATGACGGACGGTGACGGGAACCTGCTCTACAAGAACGGCAGGACACCGGTGTATCCGCTTCTGTATCTTCAGGTTACAAAAAGATTCAAGGGAGTGGACCTGTATGTGGGAGCAGAAAACCTGACGAACTACAAGCAGAAGGTACTTGTGTGCGGGGACACCGGGGCTGACGGGAAAATCAATCCGGCTTCGCCATCATTTGACGCAAGTTGCGTCTGGGGACCGCTTATGGGAATCAAAGTCTATGCTGGTCTCCGATTCACCTTATGGAAAACCGAAAAAATATGAAAACAATGAAAAAGTATCTTTTTATCGTCACGACGACGGTTGCCATCCTGGGCTGTCAGTTTGCATCTGCAACGGTTTCACAAGAGTTTATGGTCTCTTCCGTGCAGAAGAATCCCAAAACCGAAATCAAGACTGTGACTTTCAGCGCCAGCCTGCACTGCAAAGCCTGCGTGAACAAGGTTATGGAGAACATTTCATTTGAAAAGGGGGTAAAGGACCTGAAAGTGGACCTGGAGAAACGGGAAATCACGGTGAAGTACGACAGCTCCAGGACATCTGTCGAAAAATTGGCAGCTGCCATAGAGAAACTCGGTTATAAGGTGGAAGTCGTGAAATAGTTTCCAAAACTTTGCTAAATTTGCAGTCCCGTTGCCCTGGCAGCGGGACTTTTCAAGTTATAAAAACGGGCAGGGCTTCGTGCCTGCCGCCCCGACAATGTTTTGACAATGGCACAGAAACCGTCCATACCAAAGGGCACAAGGGATTTCGGACCATCCGAAATGGCTTGCCGCAACTATATCTTCAATACCATAAGCAGCGTATTCCGCACCTACGGCTATGCCCCCATCGAGACTCCGTCGATGGAGAACCTGAGCACCCTGATGGGCAAATACGGGGAGGAAGGAGACAAGCTGCTGTTCCGCATCCTGGATTCCGGAGAACCATTCAATGGGCTGGATTTCAATCAGTTTCTGCTTGAAGATGCGCCCGAGAACGCAAAGAAGCCTGCCTACGACTGCAAAGCCATTATCGGCAAGGTCTGCGAAAAAGGTCTCAGATACGACCTCACGGTTCCTTTCGCAAGGTTCGTGGTGCAGCACCAGAACGAGATTTCTTTCCCGTTCAAGCGCTACCAGATACAACCCGTCTGGCGTGCCGACCGTCCGCAGAGGGGACGTTACCGTGAATTCTACCAATGCGATGCAGATGTCATTGGCTCCACTTCCCAACTGAATGAACTGGAACTCGTCCAGATTGTGGACAGGGTGTTCGAACTTTTCGGAATCAGGGTACTTGTCAAAATCAACAACAGGAAAGTGCTCACGGGACTTTCTGAAATCTGCGGTTTCCCGGACAAGGTGGTGGACATAACCGTCGCAATCGACAAAATAGACAAAATAGGTCTGGAAGCTGTGGAGGCTGAGATGCTGGAAAGAGGGTTGAGCGAGGATGCCGTGAAAGTGATTGAACCTGTGCTAACTATGAATGGCAGCACTGCGGGGAAGCTGGCTTTGATGAAGACTCTCTTCGGTGGGGGCTCGGCTTCGGGAGTGGTTTCAGAAACCGGACTCAGGGGCATTGAGGAACTGGAAGAACTTTTCGGGTTCATCGAGACCGCAGGCATAGGACAGGAAGTGGAGATTGACCTTTCCCTCGCGAGAGGTCTGAACTACTACACCGGAGCCATTTTCGAGGTCAAGGCGCTGGACTATGAAATCGGAAGCATCTGCGGAGGCGGACGCTACGACAACCTCACGGGCATATTCGGACTGCCGGGTATGTCGGGAGTGGGCATTTCTTTCGGAGCCGACCGCATATATGACGTACTCAGCGGTTTGGACAAATTCCCGAAGAACATACGCGAAAGCACGACAATCCTGTTTGCCAATATGGGACGGGATGAGG